>CALFYN010001033.1 GCA_937952345.1 uncultured Acidobacteriota bacterium | reverse complement strand
CCTTTCCATTCACAAAGCAAGTAACCCGATCCCGGGCATTGTCGAACACCATGGCGATCGACGCCCATTCCCCCAGCGGTATCTTCTCCTTCGTCACCGCCATGTGCCGCGCATATTTGTCTCCGAAGGAACTCGCGCCATTGTTGGAAACATGCCCCGCGCTCGCGCCTGGATTCGCCGCCAGTCCGCCAAACAGCGCATACTGCCTTCTCCCGCGCTCTACTCGTTTCGCCGCCGTCCCATGATCCTTCAGGTCCGTGCCCTCGTGCCAAATGCCTGCAATTGCATGCGTGCCGCTCTCCGCCGTTCGCTTCAGCCACACCACCAGCGTCACGCTCCTCCCCGGACCCTTCACATCCACGATACTTCCATGCAATCGTTCCCGCGGAACCAGCAGCAGCGGCCGAAAATCCGGCTCGTTTTCCTGCCGGAAAACCACCGCTTGCCCGAATGGGCCCTCCGCAATCAACGGAATATCTCTGTACGCAGCAGCCCGCCCCTCACCCCAATACTGCTGCACGTAATTCGAAGCATCCAGCCGCAAGTCCGCCGTTTCCCGTTCCGGTTTCCACGCGTCAAACCGCTCCCCGTTCGCTTCCCTCTTCACGAAATCCCACAGCGCCGCAAATCCCTTCGTCCGGCGCACGGTCGACACCCGCTTCTCGTATTCTCTTGCCGGCAACTCTCCCCAAACCGGCCAAGCCATGCAAAACGCCAGGAACGCCATATACCGATGCATCGGCCTCATGCTAACACGCGAAAGCGGGCAGACGGATCGTTCCACCATCTGCCCGCCTCCCGCCGTTACTGGGTGATGCCGAGCTTGCTGGCGATCGCCCGCAGCAGCAGCCGGTCTTCGTGCAGAAACCCGACTTCGATTTTTTCGAATTCCTTCGGATTACGCACCATAACCACGCCGCCGAACCCGAAAAAGAGCTCCTCGCCAGGCTCAAGCGCGCGCAGCGGCACGGGGACCTCCACCCCAAACGGATGCGCTTCCTGGATCTGGCCCGTGAAATCTTTCACCGGAATATTCACTACCGCCGCGAACTCGCGGTCGATCATCAGCGGCTCCAGCATCGGCTGTCCATTGGCGTCCGCCAGTGGCGACCCGTTGTCGCCCACCGCAATCACGTTATCGTAAACCAGCTTCCGCCGCGTGCTCGACGCCGCTGTTGGGTCAAACCACGACTTCAACGGCTTCGCCGGATCAAACGGCGGAGCCTCCATGCCCGTCTTCTGCCGGTACTCTTCCCGTGTCTGGTAAACTGGAAAGAGGTACAGATTCGCCAGACCATAGGTCGGATATGGTAATGCTGACATAAATAACCTCCTATTTGAAGATTACCGTCCCGATTTTTACCAACATCTCCACGCAATCTTTAACCTGTTGAATAACAAAGGAAAATAAAGCCACTCGCTCCGTGAACGATATCCCACCGTCACCACACTCTCCCCACCCCGTTCGAATGTCGTTGACTCAAGCTTCGCGCTGGGGTATAAGTAAGAGTCCCCCGAGAGCTCAATCGCCTGCAGACTGAAGACAAGGGATGGCTCAAGCAACAATCTACTCCACGGAAAAACAGAGTGATGTGCAGCATGAATCGCAGCCGCTCGACACCGCCGCCGTTGTGCGGCATCTGACTCACGAACTGCGCCAACCCCTCAGCACCATCGAGGCTTCTGCATATTATTTGAAGTTGGTCCTCGAAGACGAGGACTGCGGCGCCCTGAGACAACTCGATCGCATCGAGCAGATGGTTCATCAGATCGGTTGGATCCTCTCCGATGCCGTCCACTACCTCCAGGCCGCGCCGCCCCGACGCCAACTGCTCGACCTTGCCGAAACCGCCAGCAGTGTCATCGCAGCTCTCACCCAAGAACAGCACGTCGAACCGGATTGGAGTGATTCGCAGCCGCTTCCGCTGGTCGCTATGGATCCCAATCAGGCGCTGCACATGTTCCGTAGCGTTCTACAAGTCTTCCGGCAGATCGGCCGCAGCCAAGCCCCGGTCAATATTTCTATGCGCGGCGATGGCGTTTGTGCCGTAATCACTTTTGCCTGTGAAGCGCCTGCTTCGGTGTGCGAACAGTGCGACGATCTCCTCCGCCCTTTCGATACCCACCTACCGCCTGGAGCAGGCTTAGGACTTGCCAGCGTCAAACGAATTGTCGAGTCGCATGGTGGCGACGTTCGCATCTTCCCTGAACGAGAGAACCTGACCCTGGAAATCCGGCTGCCTTCGGCTGCCTGATCATCGCAGCCAATTCACTGTAAACCGCGCGAACGTAATCCGCTCCGCCGCGCCGCTGTTTCCCCGTTCATAGAGAACGCCGATGTTGCCATCCCGCAGCGCAACCACAGTCGAGTAGGCCGCCGGCCCTTCGTGCAGCACCTTGGCTCGCGGCCATGTCATGCCCTCGTCATGGCTGATTTTCACCGTCAGCTTCTCCCGCCTAGTGCTCGCGGCATTTGCAAATACCAGCCACTTTCCCGCTCGGGCGATCCCCGCGTTGCAGGTGGGATCGATCAGGGCCTCATCGTGCGTGACAGGTGAAAATGTCACTCCGCCATCTGTCGATCGAGCAATCGCCCGCCGCGTCCCGTTCCGCATGTTCTGTAGAACCGTTCCGTCCGTGAGTTCCACCGCTTTGCTCTCATCAGTCCCATCGCCTATGCCGGGTCCGATCCGCCATGTCTTTCCAGCATCGTCGCTATAGGCATTGTGCGAGCGCACAATCTTGTCCGCGTGCCGAACCACCATCGGAACCAGGTATCGCCCCTTCGAAGTCTGGAAATGAGTGCCGGATGTCGGGAACATGGCTTCCCATGCTGGATCCTTGATTTGCGGTGTCAGATCCACCGGGGCGGACCAGGTGGTGCCTTCGTCATCGGAATACATCGCATGCACCTGCAACGTAGTGGAACCCGTAACCGCCCCTGGATTGGCCGTGGGAAATCCGATCCCCGGTGGTCCGTAAGCATAGAAGCACCACACGCGCCCCGTCTTGCGATCGAGCAGTAGGGACGCATCGCCGGCCCCGCCCGTCGCCTCCCGCCGTATCACCCGCGACGGACTCCAGTTCTTGCCGCCATCACGGCTCGTCCGCATCACCAGCGCGATGCGCCCCGGCAGATCCCGGCTGCTGTCATACCGCGCATCGGCAACGGCTAGCAACGTCCCATTGCGTGTTTCCACCAACGCCGGGATGCGATACGTATGTACCCCGCCATCCCCCTGCTTCCACAAGTCCACCTGCCAAAAGTCCGCCGCCAGGCAGACGCCAGAAAGCAACATCGCAGCAATCAGTCTCAATCCAACCTCTTTCGAAACCGCAGCGCACTCATTGTCATTACAGCCACGCCGAACAGCACCAGCGCTGCAAACTGTGTCCACAGCACATCGATGCCGCTCCCTTTCAGAAACACGCCGCGGGAGATCTCAATGAAATACCGCAACGGATTCAGATACGTCAACCACTGCACAGGCTCCGGCATGTTGCGAATGGGAAACGCAAAGCCGCTCAGCATGAACGCCGGCTGGAAAAAGAAGAATGTCGCCATGATCGCCTGCTGCTGTGTGCGCGACACTGTCGAGATAAATATTCCCGCGCCGAGCGTCGTGAACAAGAAGCAGATCGCCCCGCCTAGCATCAGCAGCACGCTTCCCTGAAACGGAATGTGAAACACAACCATCCCGAGCACGATAATCATCGCCAGATCAAACAGCCCGACCACCGCGAACGGCAGCGTCTTGCCCAGCATCAATTCCACAGGCCGGATCGGCGTTACCATCAATTGTTCCATCGTGCCGATCTCCTTCTCCCGCACAATCGCCATCGCCGTCAGCATCAGTGTCACGATCGTGATGATATTCACCGCAACGCCCGGAATGAAGTAGTTGCGGCTCTTCAATTCCGGATTGAACCACACGCGATGCTCCAGATCGACGCCCGGGGCACTCAGTTTCGCAATCGCCCCACCGCGCGCCATTCGTTTCTGGTTCACTAGGTTCACCATACGGCCGCTTGAGAACCCGCGGACGATATCCGCACTGTATTGCGAGAGAATCGATGCCGTATTCGAATTCGATCCCTCGACCAGCATCTGGATCTTCGTCGCCCGCCCGCGCGCCAAATCACGCCCGAACCCCCGCGGAATCACCAGCGCCGAATGCACATGGTCCCGATCAAGCATCGCTTGCATCTGTACCTCGTTCGCCGGAATGCCAGTCACCATGAAGTACTTCGAACCTTCAAACGCAGCTCGCAACTCCCGGCTCGCCGGCGAGTGGTCCTGGTCGAGCACCGCCAACCGCGAACGCTCGACGTCCAGGTTTACGACAAAGCCGAAGATCAGAAACTGCAGGATGGGCGGCACAATCATTGTGGCCCGTGTCCGAGGTTCACGGAAGCTCTGTCGGAATTCCTTGCGGATGATTTCCTTCGTCCGTTGCCAGTTCATGCGATCTTCTCCCGCAGCTTGCGAGTCACCAACGCGAATACGATGGCCGCGTAAATCAGCAGGAACACAAGTTCCCACCCCAGAATCTCCAGTCCCACTCCCTTGAGAAAGACTCCCTTCGACAACGCCACAAAGTAGCGCGCTGGAACCACCGTGCTTATGATTCGAGGCAACAGCGGCATATTGTCGATGGAATAAATGAAGCCTGACAGCAGAAACGCCGGAAGAAAGCTGCTCAGCAGGCCCATCTGAAACGACATCAGTTGATTCCGCGTAATCGCGCTCAGTAACAGCCCCCAGCACAGCGCGCCGAACAGAAACACCCCGCCGCTCAGCATCAGCACCCATACGCTCCCCCGCAATGGCACGCCGAAAATGAACACTCCCGCGAGCACCGCCGTAAGCATATCTACCGCGCCCAGCAGAAAATATGCCGACAGCTTCCCCAATACCAATTCAGACGGGCGCACGGGAGTGGAGAGCAATTCCTCCATCGTGCCATTCTCCCACTCCCTCGCGATGGACAGCGAGGTCACCATCGCCGCAATCATCATAATGATCACAGCAATCAGCCCCGGAACAATATAGTTCCGGGAACGCAATTCGGAGTTGAACATCACTCGCAGTTGCGGATCCACAGGTGCTTTCAACTCGCCGGTGCCGCTGCGCAATTGGTACTCCGTACTCACTTCATTCGAATAGCCGGAAATCAAGGCCCGCGCGTAGCCCAGCGCAATACTCGCCGTATTGGAATCGCTTCCATCAAGCAGCAATTGCACAGACGCCTGCCGTGCCCGCGCCAGATCTTCTCCAAACCCACGCTGAATCGTCAGTACACCCATCACGTCGCTGCGCAGTAGTGGAGCCTCCGCCTGCCCATACGAATCGATGTATCCGTTGACGGAAAACAGCACCGATCCGCGAAACCGGTCGATTAGCGCCTGACTCTGGGGCGTGCGGTCGGAGTCCTGAATCAGGATCGGAATCTGATCGACATCCAGCGAAAGTGCGTATCCGAACAGCACCAGCAAGAGCATCGGCAACGCCAAAGAGAGTCCCAGGCTCAGAGGGTCGCGGAGAATGTGCGTGATTTCTTTGCGCGCCATGGCGCGCGTCCGCCGCAGAGAGATCACTTGGCTAGCGCCTCCTCACGCTCAATCAGCGAAACGAACACATCTTCCATCGTGGGTTCCGGCAATGCCGCGCTTCGCACGCCGTCACGCAATTCCGCCGGCGCACCCAATGCGATTATGCTTCCCCTGTACATCAAAGCCAGCCGGTGACAATACTCAGCCTCTTCCATGTAATGCGTCGAGACAAATACCGTCTGCCCTGCCTCCGATAGATCATTGATCAAGTCCCAAAAGGCCCGCCGCGCAATCGGATCCACGCCACTCGTCGGCTCATCGAGAAAAATTACTGGCGGCTCATGCAGAATGGCGCACCCCAGCGCCAGCCGCTGTTTCCAGCCTCCCGCCAATAGCCGCGTCATTGCGCCGCGCCGTCCTTTCAGCCCAGCCATCTCCAGCGCGTACTCGATCCGCGCCTGCCTCTTTTCTGCGGGAACCCCGTAAATTCCGCTGAAGAATTCCAGATTCTCCACAACGCTCAAGTCGTCGTAGAGCGAAAATTTCTGCGACATATACCCGATGTTTTGCTTTACACGCTCGGGCTCAGTAGCCACCTGATACCCTGCCACGCTGGCCTGCCCCGCACTCGGTGCCAGCAACCCACACAGAATCCGGATCGTCGTCGACTTCCCCGCTCCATTCGGCCCAAGAAAGCCAAAAATTTCCCCCTTTTTTACATCGAGCGAGACATCGTTGACTGCGAGGAAGTCCCCGAATTGCTTGGTGAGATGGACTACCGTAACGGCGATTTCACGCGGCACGGGAAGGCTCCTTGCCCACGGTTGCGATGAACACATCTTCGAGCGAAGGCATGATCCGCCGGTATTCCGCTTTTGTTTGGCGCAGCACTTCGTCCGAAGCTCCCGGCTTCAGGAACACGTGCAGCGCGCTGCCCGCCAACTCCACATCCGCGACTTCCGGCTTCCCGCGCAGCGCCTCCCGGATCGCCCGAACATCGGTTGCCCGCAGTTCGTAGCAGGTTTCCGGCAGTGATTCCTTCAGTGCTTTCGGAGTATCCAGCAGAATCAGCCGGCCCGCGTTCATCAATCCCACACGATCGCACAAGTCTGCTTCATCCAGATATGCTGTGGTGACGAACACTGTCAGCCCGTCCGCCACCAGCTTCCGCAGAATCTTCCAGAAATCGCGCCGCGACACAGGATCCACACCATTTGTCGGCTCGTCGAGAATCAGCACTTCCGGCCGGTGCAGCAGTGTACACATCAGCGCCAGCTTTTGTTTCATACCTCCCGAAAGCTTTCCCGCGTACCGATCGCGGAAGGGCAGCATCCGCGTCATCTCCAGCAGTGACACCGCCACCCGGTTGCGCTCTTCAGTAGCAATCCCGAACAAGTCGGCGTAGAACAGCATGTTCTCCTGCACCGTGAGATCCGGATACAGTCCGAATTTCTGCGCCATGTACCCGATGCGATCCTTCACCGCCTCCGTCTCCCTCGTCACATCCAGCCCCGTCACGTGCACGGTGCCCGACGTCGGATTCATCAGTCCGCACACAATCCGCAGCGTCGTCGTCTTGCCTGCGCCATCCGGTCCGACAATTCCGAAAATCTCTCCCTTCCCCACCGTCAGCGACAGCCCGTCCACCGCCGATATCGGCGGAAACTCTTTCCTCAGGTTCTGAACCTCTATCATCGGCGTCATAGAATAATTTCCGCGTCCACCGGCATGTTCGCCTTTAATTCCTGCTCCGGATTGTCTACATCCACCTTGATGCGGTAAACCAGCTTCACTCGTTCATCTTGGGTTTGAATCTGCTTCGGCGTGAACTCTGCTTCACTCGCAATGAACGAAATCCTACCGCGATACACCTTTCCCGGAAAGGAGTCCGTCGTCAGTTTCACCTCGGTGCCGATCTTGATCCGCCCCAGTTCGCGCTCTCCGATGTAGGCTCGGAGCCAGGGATGCCGCAAGTCGCCGATCTTGGCCACAATCGCTCCGGCCGCCACAATTTCCCCAGCCTCCGCTGATTTCACCATCACCACGCCGTCAATCGGCGAAGCCACCACCGTATCCTCCAACTGCGCATCGATGATGGCAACCCCCGCTTTCGCCCGCCCGATCTCGGCCCGCCGCACGGCTAGTTCCTGTTCGCGCCTCTTCAACTCGAGCCGGTTGGTTTCCGCCAATCGGATGGCCGCCTTGGCCCGCTCTACCTGTGCTCGCGCCTGCTCGATGGTTTCCTTCCGCGGTCCTTCCTCGAGCAGCGCCAGCCGCTCTTCCGCCTGCCGAGCCGCCTGTGCCGTGCTCTCGTTCTTTGCCCGGAATTGCTCATACTGCGCCGCAGAAATATCCTCGTTGCTAAAGAGAGTCTGTGCACGTTCCCAATCACGCTTCGACTGGTCAGACCAGGTTTTCATGTCCGCCAACTGCGCCTTGGCCGTGGCAATCTCCTGCGTGCGCGAGCCGGCCATCAGTTCCGCCAGTCTTGCCTCCGCTGCCCGCAACTCAGCTTGCCGCAACGCCAAGTCTCCTACAATCGACTGCCGCTGGAACTCAATCGCCGTTCTCATCTGCGCCAGTTGAGCGGTCGCCGCATCTACCGTCGCGAGTTCCCGCGCCTTCTGCCCCTCCATCATCTGCCGGTCAATGCGAGCCACCACCGCATTCCTCGCCACCCTCGCACCCTCTTTCACATTCAATTCCACAATGCGCCCCGGTGACTTGAACGCGATATCCACCTCCGTCATCTCGATGTTCCCAGAAAGCCGGATCACGTTCGTCTCGCTCTTCTCAAAAAGACGCGCCCGAAACAGCACTGATCCGAGGGCCATCAGCACCAGCAACAGTATGACAATGCGAGTTGTTTTCTTCATGGCAAGTACCTTTCCACTGCGCCCAGTGCCGTGCCCAAATCGAGTCTGGCCAAGTTGTGCGCGAACAAAGCATTAACGCGGGTCTCCCGCGCCCGTGTGAGACGCGTTTGCGCGTCCGTGATCTCCAGACTGTTTGCTACCCCGGCCTTATACCGGCGCTCGGCCTGTTCTAACTCGCGCTGTGCCAAGTCAAGACCCTCGGTTGCACTTTGCACCTGAGCCTCCGCCGAACGTAGACTATCGAATGCCACTCGCAGTTCCAGATCCAGTTGCTGCCGCAGATCGCGTGTGCGAATTGCCTCCAGGCGAAGTTGCGATCCCGATTCGGCCCGCCGCGCCTCACGACGACCTCCGTCGAAAATAGGAACCCGCATGCTCACTCCTACTGTCCGCGTTGCCCGTGAATCGTTGATTCCACCCCCAATCGCCCCGTAATCGGCAAATAAAGCGACTGTGGGAACACGCTCCATCGACACGGATTGGTAGGTCATTCGAGCCGCTTGCTCGCGCTGGCGCTGCGCCCGGTAATCCGCGCGACGCTCTAATGCCATCTCCGTTGCCAGCTCCAGACTTATTGGCTGCGGTGCCGAGTACTGAAGCCTATCCGTCAACTCGAGACGCGCTTCCAGCTTCAAGTCCATCGCCCGCAACAACTGAAGGTGGGTGCGGTTGCGCTCCGCCTCCGCCACTATCAGCCTGCCCTTTTCGGCGGCTACCTGTACCTGCGCGCGCGTTACTTCAATCCGGGTACCGGTTCCGGCCTTCCGTTGCGAATCCGACAGCCGCTCAATCGCCTGCGCCAGTTCCAGATTTGCCTTCGCTGATTCCAGATGTGCCTCCGCACGCAGCGCGCCGAGGTACGCACGTGCCACGAAGTCCATCACTTGAAGTCTGGTATGGTCTCTATCCAATTTGCTGACCTCGGTTGCGGCTTTTGCAGCTTGATACCGGCGAACGGATCCGAGATCGACAAGAGACTGCGTGGCATTGGCCCGCGCGTCGAAAATCGTGAACGGTCCCGCGAATGTCGAAAACGCCAAACCTGGGATGGCTGGAAACTCGATACCGAACGCCCGCAAGTTTCGCGTCAGACTTTGGTAGGATACCGACCCGTCAACATGTGGCAGCAGTGCCGCTCTTGCCTGATTCTTCCGGGCTTCAGCTTGAAGAATTCCCTCCTGTGCCATTTCGACCCGCGCATTCCCATCCGTTGCCAAGGCAATCTCCAAGGACTTGCGCAATGTTAAGGGGAGTGCCGGCGGATCCTGTGCTTGGAGAACGACCGCCACACCCAGCAGTCCTACGAACCACATGGGGTCTCCTCCAGTGCGGGAGCCTTCATTCCCGCAGCCGCAAACTGGATCAGGCCTCGCATGGTGTCCAGCGGCGTTTGTGCCAACTCCTCCCGCGATAGCGCATAAAGGTTGCGGCTTGCCGCCATGGCGTTGGCTAGCGCCCCAAGAAAGAACTGGATGCGCATGAATAGCTCCTTTTCCGACAAATGTGGTAGGGCTCGCCTGAAGGCTTCATGAAAGCGCTGCACCACTGGCTGAAACTGCGCCTGGAACACGCTGCGAGAAGTCTCCTTTGCGTCCAAATACAGCAGCCGGATCATCAGCCGAGGGATAAACACACAGGCTTCGGCGTCATCCACCATTGGACGAACGAACGCGTCCAGAATCGACTCGACCTGCAGCTCATCCTCTGCGCCCTCATAGGTATTCAGCAACTCCAACCTACGTGCATTCACTGGCCCGGCCCGCCGCGCGTATACGGCATGAAGTAGTGCCTCCTTCGATTGAAAGTGGTAGTTCACGGCGGCTAGATTGACATTGGCTTCCGTCGTGATCATGCGCAACGAGGTGGCGTCGAACCCGCGGTCGGCGAAAATGCGCTCTGCGGCGTCGAGGATTCGAACCTTTGTGTCGAGCGAGGGAGTGAGAGGTTTCATGGATTGTTCGTTTGATTGAATCAAACGTATGTTTTAATTATACGTACGATTTTGAGGTGCGCAAGCTCTTTTTTGATCGATAACACCTAGGAGAAATACCTGTGGACTTCTCACGGGTTTCGGCGTAGTCTGAGGGTGGTACGGGCGTCGTACTTTTCCATCGCTCTCCGTGGGTTGTCAACCCCTATGAGAATGAAGTATTTGTGTGTCTCCTAGGAGGTTAGTGGCATGGATACTGCAGTTCCGCGTTCTGCCCTGCTTTGCCAATTGGAGCCCTCTCTCCAGGCTGAGTTAAAATCGGCGCTCTCCAATCCCGATCTCGACGTATCAACCTATATTTGTAGCGGAATCGGAGAATGCCGCCAATTCACCGACACTCATGCCCCTGACATCCTTTTCTGCCCCCTTTCCCCAGAGCTCCCCGACTTCGTCTCTTGGTTTCATGGTTGCATACCGATTATCGTTGTTTCCCGAGTGCCTGACACTCGAGAGTGGATCGCAGCTATGGAAGCTGGTGCCAGCGACTATTGCGCCCCTCCCTTCGAGTGCTCACAATTACGCTGGATCCTGACTTCTGCTCGTCATGGCAGTACGATCCTGCGGGCCGGAGCCTAGCCTACAACCCGGCTTTGCTCACTTGGCGCCCTACCGTCCAATACGATGCCCATACAAGGACTCCTATTGCAGTGAATGCAAGGGCCATCGTAGGAGCATCTCTCCACATGAAGAAGACGATCTTCGCGTGCCGCACAACAACGGTAAACGGAACAAGGCATGTGAACAGACCAATGCCGAAAAGGATCTTCTGCATTTTCAAATGCTTCCGAGTCCGTGCCAGCACTTCCATGGCCGCATCCCTCGCCTCGGGAACTTCCAGCGGAGATCTCTCGGTACTCCCCAGTAATGCCGCGAATTCCCTGTCCTGTATCGCGTACGTTTCCACCACCGCCCTCGTCGCAATCGACGCCTCGCCCGCCATATATAGTACTAGCAGGTCGTGCATGACGTCCGGTACCATCTCCTTCCGGATTTCCATTCCTATTCTCCTTTCCGTAACTTCTTCGCTAACAGCAGCCGAGCACGATGGATGCGGGTCTTTACCATCGCCATCGGAATCCGAAGCTCGGTAGCGATTTCCTCGTAACTGAGTCCACCTCCGGCCCATAGAGTGAGAGGCTCGCGGTATTTTTCTTCCAAATTCCCGACTGCAGCCCACATCTGTCGACTGTGGGCAGTCGCTTCCGGGTCAGATTGGTTTGACCGCAGCACCGCCGCGTCCTTCAAAGAAACGAATTTGCGGCCCCTACGCCGCCCATCCAGAAACAGGTTCCTGGCAATGGGCAACAGGTACGATTTCGCCGTTCCCTCTCGCAACGGAGCACTGGTCCACGCACGTAGAAAAGCCGCCGCCGCAATCTCTTCGGCCTCCTCACGGTTCCCGCAAAGCCACAACGCGTAGCGAAAGACATGCTGAAAGTAGCTGCTGAACAGGCTTTCAAATGTTGTGGGCTCCATCGCGGGTTTCCACGCAATATACGCGCGCAGGGCGTGGCAGTTGCAGCCAAACGATAAATTATACTTGTAGTTTAATCACGCGCCCAGAGCGTGATCCCGGTTTGTCTTCTCCGCCGGCAATCACCAAACCCCCATCCCAATGTGCCATCCCTGTTGTCACAAGTGAAGCCGGCATCACACCGATCTGATTCCAAACATTGGCTGTTGCATCGTAGGAAAACACCTCCCGCCGGAACCCCGGATGCTCCGGATCGGATTCCCTGTCGCCCCACGCCCCATCATTCCCGCCAAAAAATGTTGCGTTTCCCCGGACTACTCCAGCCAACCCTCCCTGCAAAGAAAGCGGCAAATCGGCAATCCGCTTCCATCCTGCCTTCGGATGGAAAGTATAGGCGTCGTTCCGGAAAATCCGCTTCCCTCCGCCGAAGTCCGTTCCTCCACCTAGCACCAATGAATCTCCTACGATTGTCATCGCGGCTAGAAATCGAGGTGAGCCTGTCCACGCATTCAGCTCTCGCCATTCCTCGGCCGGATTCCTGAGGTTGTAGGACCAACAAGTCCGATACGCTTGATTGGCCGACGGAAAGCCGTCTCCACCCCCCGCCACATACAACCGGTCCCCAATCACCCCTGCGCAACTCCATGCTGTCGGCAACGGCATCCGGTGCAACTCCCTGATCCGAATACCCGGTCCGCCCAGTGTCAACTCCAGCAACTGCGAACTGACTGAGCTGTCGGTCTGCCCCCCCACCAGCAGCAGCCTGCCCTTCGTCGAAACCGCTGCCCCATAGGCCAGGGGACGAGGCAGCGTCCCCAAGTTCCGCCATCCTGGATCACCCACTCGAAGTCCATACACAGTATCCGACCAGAACTTCTTTCCTCCGTTCCAAGGCTTACCTTCCCACCATGTCCCGCCAGCGACAACCAGCATCCCTCCGATCGTCCCCACCATCTGCCCGGCGAGCCCTTTGGGTAAAGCAGGCAGTTCCCGCCACACCAAACCCTGACCTTGTATTCCAACCGGAAGCGCCGCCGACGCCAGGAAACCTCTCCGCGAAAAGAGCATGTTCGAATTGTTCCATAACCTGACCGACCACTGATACAATCGGTATCCACCATGCGACGCCTCCCGATCCTTCTCCTTCTCGTTACGCTTCCGCTCACTGCTCAGGAAAAGAAGAAGAAACGCGCGCCCCGCGAAGACGGACCACAACCTCGTGTCGTCACGCCTGGCTCAGCGACACAGGCTCCATCAGACGCCGTATTGCTCTTCAATGGCAAAGACATGTCCGGCTGGGTCACGCGCACCGGCGAGCGCGGCAAATGCGATGCACGCTCCGGTGAGATGATTTGCGCCACAGGCGTCGGCGATATCATCACCGAAGAAAAATTCAAAGACGCGCAAATCCACCTCGAATTCGCCGTTCCCCTCATGCAGGATCAGAAGGGCCAACGCCGCGGCAACAGCGGGGTCTACGTTCATTCCTGCTACGAAGTGCAAATCCTTGATTCCCACAGCAACCCCACCTACGCTGACGGCACACTCGGAGCCGTTTACGGATTCGCACCTCCACTCGTCAACGCTGGTAAGCTCCCTGAACAGTGGCAGACCTACGACATGATATTCCGAGCCCCCCGTTGTGATGCATCCGGCAACGTCAGTGAACCCGGCCGCCTTACTGTGCTACTTAACGGCATATTAGTTCAAGATCATACCCCAATACCCAAAAAAGGCCCAGGCTGCCGCCAGGAAAACATCTGCGAGCGAGGCCCCATCCGCCTCCAGGACCACAGTGGCTTTCCCAATGCCCCGAAGACCGTCATGAAGTTCCGCAACCTCTGGCTCCGCCATCTGGAATAGGCTCTGTGGGGCGGGATCCCAAAGCCTTCTTCCCCGCCTCCAGTACCTCCAAAATCCGGTCAACATCGTACACGCATCCACCCCACGTTCCGCCGCTCACATCTTGCAGCGCCGCCCACAGCCGCGAATCTCCGGGCAACATCGGATCGGGAGCCAGATCCGTCCGCGCCTCCCGTACGGCAATCGACGCATCATCGAAACCCACCAGGTGAATCGACCCCTCCAGCGTGTTCCGGTGAATCACAATCTCAATCAGATCCCCATCCCGGACTTTTCCAATCGGCCCGCCGGCAAGCGCCTCCGGCGACACATGCCCAATGCACGCCCCCGTCGAAACGCCGCTAAACCGCGCATCGGTCAGTAGCGCCACATGCTTCCCGAACGGCAGATGCTTCAACGCCGAAGTCAGCTGATACGTTTCCTCCATCCCCGTACCCATCGGCCCGCGGCAGATCAACACAATCACGTCCCCGGCCACAATCCCGCCACTCTTGATCGCATGAATCGCGGCCGCTTCACTCGTAAACACCTTCGCCGGGCCCTGCTTGCGATATACTCCGTCCGCATCAATGACGCTCGGATCAATGGAGGTGCTCTTAATCACCGACCCCTGTGGCGCGAGATTCCCCACCGGAAAACACACAGTCGACGTCAGCCCCGCCTTTCCAGCCGATTCGATCGAATGAATCACCATACCCGGATCCACGCCGTCGACCTCGGCCAACACCTTCCGCAAAGCCACCCGCCGCTCCGATGCCTCCCACCACTCCAGACACGCGCCCAGCGTCTCCCCGCTTACCGTCAGGGCATGAAGATCCAGCAGGTTCGCATCCCGCAGATGCAGCATCACCTCCGGAACCGCGCCGGCTAGGAACACCTGCACGGTAGGGTGATTCCGCGGCCCGTTCGGTAAGGCATCCACTAACCGGGGCACCATCCGATTCACCGCCGCCCAATCTTCCACATTGGGCCGGGGCACCCCCGCCGCATGCGCAATTGCCGACAGATGCAGCAAGATATTCGTCGACCCGCCAAACGCGGCGTGCACAATCATCGCGTTCTTGAACGCCGCCGCCGTCAAAACATCCCGCATCTTCATTCCGCGTAATTCCAGGTTCTGGACGGCCCGAGCCGATCGACGAGCCATATCCGTCCAAATCGGATGCCCGCTCGGCGCCAGCGCAGAATGCGGTAGCGACATGCCCAGCGCTTCCCCAATCACCTGCGAACTCGCCGCTGTACCCAGGAACTGGCATCCGCCCCCCGGCGATCCGCAGGCACGGCATCCCATTTCCGCTGCATGCTCGAGTGTGATGGTTCCATGAGCAAATCGCGCTCCAATCGTCTGCACCTTGCCTGCATCTTCGCCATCTTCGGCAACCAGAGTGACGCCCCCGGGAACCAGGATGCACGGCAGGTCCGGAGTCCCTGCCAGCGCCATCATCATCGATGGCAACCCCTTATCGCAAGTCGCCACGCCAATCACCCCGCGCCGTGTCGGCAGTGACCGTATCAGTCTTCGGAACACCACCGCCGCATCATTGCGATAGGGCAGTGAATCAAACATACCTGTCGTGCCTTGGCTCCTTCCGTCGCATGGATCGGTGCAATACCCGGCGAACGGAACCGCGCCGTTGGCCTTCAGTTCCTCCGCCGCGGCTTGCATCAGTAACCCCACTTCCCAATGCCCTGTGTGATAACCAAGCGCGATCGGTGTCCCGTCCGCACCACGTATCCCCCCATGCGTGCTCAGAATCAGGTAGTCCTGCCCGTTCAGGCGCGCCGGATCCCATCCCATCCCTGCATTTTGGGTCCAGCCAAAAAGATCCCCCGAGGGCCGCTCACGCAGCATTTCCGCCGTCAAAGGCAATGTACCCTTCGGCCCAGGCTGCTTCGAGCGAACCGCAAAGAGAGACGAGTCGTTGGAATCAAAGATAGAATTCGACATGGGTGCTCTTCAATGATAGAATCCCCGCCATGCCCGTTACACGACGCCACGCCATGACCGCCTTGAGTGCCGCCGCCTATCAACGAATCCTAGGAGCAAACGACCGTATTCAGGTCGGCTTCATCGGCTTTGGCCTAATCGGCCGCCAGCACGTCTTCGATTTCAAAAACCAGAAGGACGTGGATCTTGCCGCCATGTGCGAAGCCCACCAACCACGCCTCGAAGAGGGTCTCCAGGAAATGGGGCCCAACGCCAAAGGCTACCGCGACTTCCGCAAAATGTACGAAAACAGGGATCTCCAGGCGATCGTTGTTTCTACCCCCGACCACTGGCATGCTCTCCACACCATCCTCGCGTGCGCGGCCGGCAAAGACGTCTACGTGGAAAAGCCCCTGTCGTTATTCATCGACGAAGGAAAATGGATGGTCCGCGCCGCCCGCCGCTATAACCGCGTCGTGCAAACCGGCACGCAACAGCGCAGCGGCTTGCACTATCAGAAGGCGCGCCGCCTCATCCGCGAGAACTACCTCGGCAAAGTCCTAAACGTGCGCATGAACGCCGCCCGTAACATCACCCCCGGCTTCGGCAAGTTCTCCGATGCATCGCCACCCTCCGAACTCGATTACGATATGTGGCTTGGCCCCGCACCCAAGCGCCCTTATCACCAACTCCGCTCTCTCTATCATTTCCGCTGGTTCTGGGATTATTCCGGTGGTCAGATGACCAACCTCGGTGCGCACCACATCGACATTCTCCAGTGGTTTATGGGTGTTCGCGGCCCGCAGGTCGTCTCCTCTGTCGGAGGCCGCTACGGCCTCGATGGGGATGGTGATGTGCCGGACACACAGGACGCCGCATTCCAATATCCCGGTTTCACCGCCATTTGCTCCCTACGCGAAGCCGGCATCGGACGTCGCGTCCCGGGCCTTGAATTCATCGGCACCAAAGCCAGCATGACCATCGATCGCGGCGGCTTCGACATTCTCCCCGAAATGAAAATCGATCCCAATAACGCCGTACCTCAATTCCGCGGGCATTCCTCCGGTGGCGTCAATCGCTCCACAACCAAACCCACCCCCTACACCGAGCCCATGAAAGAAAAGGGCTCCAGCGAACAGCAGTTCGATCTACACGTCCGCAACTTTCTCGATTGCATCAAGACGCGCCAGCGTCCCATCGCCGATGTGGAAGATGGCCACCAGATCACTACAGCCTGCCACCTCGCCAATATCTCTCTTCGCCTCGGTGGACGCAGCATCCGCTGGGACGCCGTCAAGGAAGCCATAACCGGTGACAACGAAGCCGCCGCCATGATGCGCCGTCCCTACAGAAAACCCTGGGACAAAATTCTGGATGATTTAAAACTCCTCTAAATTACGCTAGTAGGGATAAGGAGAACCAGTGCTCGTTGCGCTGCATGCCCCTTATGCTGACGATTCGCTCAGAACAGATGACCGCATTCCGCCGTCAACTAACGGTTGATTTCACCCGTCGCCTGATTTCTCGGCTGTGCCATACATACCCTGCCAGAACTGCCACCATGACCGGAGCCGATCTCGAAGGCCTCGCCAGTGCCGCGCTCGCCAATGCCAGAAGCCACGGCATTGTCACCGAAGAGGACTCATTCCGCTTCCTCGACTTCGCCCTCCGCTACGGCCCGAAATTCGGAGATAAGGACTGCACACCGTGGGCCCATGAGATCCTTAGCACTGCCCGCCTCAAACCCGACGAGAAGCTCAATCTTCTCGAAGGCTATGAACTATATGGTGAAGGGCGGGTGAAGGCTTGAGCAATCGACGCGCCGCTAAACCCATCAACGAAGAGGCCGCCAAAGCAGCCAATGATGCCATTGCCGCCGAAACGGGCGGACGCCCCCTTACCATGGGTCCCGAGGACGAAGTACTCCGAGAAAAGTGGATGGATGCCTACATCGCCGCGGGCGGTGAAATCGAAGAGACTGGCAAGACCCCAAATGAAGATCCCACTGAGCCCGTCAAGCCCTGCCCGAAGCGCCTCCAATGGATCAAGCTCATCTCACTCCGCTTCTGGTCGGATTACGGCCTGATCAAGAATGAAGAAGACAAGTGGACCAACACCGGTGCCCGCTACCCCGTCCCTGAATGGGTCGACGGCAGAGACCTCCGAAGCCCTATTGTCCACAACCTCGACAAGAAGGTGAAGCTCGATCTCACTTTCGAAGCCGGTCCTCCAGGCGCATGTGCAGAGCAAGGCACCATCGCCGGTACAGGACCTGAAGGCATTGAGTTCAACGGTCAGGCCACCTTCAAGCCCGGCAAACTCAAGGTTACCCTCACCTCCGACACCAAGACCCCGAAACGTGTCGACGAACTTGATCTCTCCATTGACTGGATGGTGGTCACACCCCCGGTCAACTACGACGTTACAACCCAGAACACCTGCTACCTGGTCATGAACAAGCCCATCAATCAGGGCGAGCCTGAGGATGGCGTCACCAAAAAGCGCGCCGAAACCGCCGTCTCCCTCGTCGGTGAAGTTGCCTCCCTCGATCCCCACACCATCGTCGGGCATCTGATGGAGAAGTTCCCCTTCTATACGCTCGAAGCGCATCCTGATGTTCCCGCCGAATACAAGCACCCTACCTTCTTCAACACAACAGGCGGTGCCTGGCCCATGGCCGATAACATCGACAAGTCCGGAGAGTGCCAGGCCATCGTCCGTTTCGTCCGCGGTTTGCTCATGCAGGTCGGCTGTCCCGGTGATGCGAAAACCTATCTCGTCTGGTCAGATCCCACTGTCTCCAACGGAACCAAAGTCCTTGAAGCCCCCTATCCCAGGCTCACACTCCACAATCGTAAGAAGAAGGTGAACGGAGTCACCTGGTACGCCTCGCTGGCAGATCGCGATCCCGTGGCGGTCGGCGCCACCTTCAGCTCTGACGATATGGGCATGAACAACTTCGAAGCCTGTCTTCGGTTCTCCCACGGAGGAGTCACCAAGTACTATGGGGGTGGCGCCGGAGTCTATGATTCCCACGAAGAAGTCATCCACGCCTTTCACGCTCTCGTTTGGTTCAGTTATGAATTCGACGATGTAGGAAACGCTCTTTTCAAAATCGAGGAGATCGTCCAGCGTTATCGCTAGCAGGCAGAATGAGGAAGCCATGACGGAAGCCGAACTGACCAAAATTTGGATCGAATCCATAGCCCGCATCGCCCCCGACACCTATCGTGCCGTCCCAGACATCGAATGGATCCCCCGCACCGTTCGCGCCAACTCCGCACAATGGGCTGGCCGCTTCTTCGTCCCCGAAGCAGACCCGCACCAGCGGCCTACCGAAGTCCAGTGGAGCTACCACCTCGCCACCGAGCGAACCCCGGACGTCATCCGCTACATCTACCGTGCCTTGTCCTACGACCTTGACGCCGTCGAATCGCGAGCGTACGCCGTCATCCGCCTGAAACTCCGTCAACCGCCCGCCTCCGCGATTCAGGAAGCGGCCGACAAACTCCTTCTCCGCCCCGCCCCCCTTTCCCGTTTCGTCTTCCAATTCCCCCAAACGCTCAGCGACGGTATCCGGTTCTCATCCAATCCGGAAACCGGACCCCTCGAGATCGCTTCCTGGGAAGACCTCGTCGAAGGCGGCATCCGCGGTGGCGCTCCCTATTTCCTGCGCTTCAAAAAGAATCCGCAAATCGTAGGCTACCCCAACCTCCGCACTTGGTTCGACCCCGAATTCCGAACCGCCAACCGCGCCTGATCAGACTGTGCTGCTGATGGCGGCATTGGCCCAACAATTCAGCGGAAAAACACCCAACTGAACACCGCCCCCACCACACACATAGATAGCCCCCAAGCCAGCAGCTTATAAAACAGAGACTTACTCTCGACCACATCGCTCACGCCAGCCAAACAAAGCGCCCCAATCGTCGACAAGGGCGACACATCCACCAAATGCCCGCCAATATTCATCGACGAAGCCACCGCCAACGCACTTCCTCCGCCCAGTTTTTCCACTAGCGACGGAATCGCCGGCAAAAACGCCGGCAGCACAACCCCCGACGTACTGCTATACACCGACACCACCCCCGTCAGAAACGCTACCACCCCGGTCACGGTCCCTGGCGTCGACACCTTCGCCATCAAACCAGCAAACAACTCAATCCCCTGTGTCTTCTCCAGAATCCCAATCAATACCGTCACCCCGCTCACCATCACCAGCGTATTCCACGGCATCTTCCGAATCGCCTCCGCATCATTCGATGCCCTCGTCAGCGCGAGCACCGCGGCCCCGGCGAACGCCGCCATCCCGATATTCATCTTCCACACCAGCACACCCATCACCAGGCCCGCAATAACCACCATCGTGATCCAATGACTTCGCTCGAACGGAGCCGCCGCTTCATCCGCGTCGGCACGCGCATCCTTTCGCCGCAACTGCCCAATACCCCCAAAGAGCACATACCCTGCAAACGCCACAGTCGCATGTGCGGCGAAGTTGCTCACCCAATTGCTCAGCGCCACTTCCTGCAACCCAATTCGTTCCATCAGCCCATTCACAATAATCCCTGTCGGAGCGAACGGCGACAACGACCCTGAGTTCGCGCCATTCCCTACCATAATCGCCATTAGAAACGCCGGAATGCGCATCCGCTCCGCAGTAGCCATCGCCGCTGGGGCCAACAGCGCCGCCGTCGCGATATTCCCCGGTCCGATTGACGCCAGTCCTGCAGCCAGCAGAAAAAACATCACCGGCAACACGCCTGCATTCCCCCGGCACAATCGAACCGCATGACGCGTCATCCGGTCCAGAGTCCCGTTCACCTGCGCTTGCGCAAACAGCAGCGTCACTCCGCTCAGCGTCAGGAACAGATCCACCGGAAACCCCGCGGCCACCTGCTTTGCTGTCATCCCTCCCAGGTACACACCAATAATCCACGCAAAGGCCACGGATACAATCCCGACATTGATTTGGGTCACGCAACTCAGCAGAATCGCCAGTGCCAGCGCCGACACCGACACCACAGCGAGATTCATACTTCCAGCAGGCTCGCAATCAAAATCGCCGGATGCTGCGCTTGCACCTCGGCCAGTTCTTCCACCTGCTGACGGCACGAAATCCCTGCCGCTACTAGCACCGTATCCGGACCCATGCTACGCGCCGCCGGCAACAACTTCCGCTCCGCCATCGTTCGCGACACTTCGTAGTGCTCCTTGGCGTACCCGAACGATCCTGCCATGCCGCAACATCCTGCATCCAGATCCACCACCGCCGCTTCCGGCACACGGCCCAGCAGTGCCTTCGCAGCGGCTAGCAGTCCCATCGACTTCTGATGGCAATGCCCGTGCAACAGGATCTTCTTGGGACCCGTGCGCAGCCTCAGCTTCGCTCCGATTTCTACTTCCACGAATTCTTCCCACAGCAGGCACGCCGCCGCCACTTCCCGCGCCCGCCGCTGTTCATCCCCGCGGAGCAGGCTCGGAGCGTCCTCCTTCATCGCCGAAAGGCAACTCGGTTCACAAAACAAAAACCGTTTCTTTTGTTCCAGCAGGGGATACAGCAGTTCGGTGTTGCGCCGCGCCTTCGCTCGCGCCTCATCCAGCAATCCCTGTGAGATCAGCGGCCGGCCGCAACACACATTAGGCGCAAGTCCCGTCCCGAAGCCACCCGCCTCCACCACTCGTACCGCGGCCTCGCCCACTTCCGGATGGTAGTAATTCGTGAACGTATCACAGAACAGCAGCACCTCTCCTTCCGTTCGTAATATTCGCTGCCGCAGCGGTCGCGAATTCCATCGCGGCAGCGTCCGTCTCTTATCAATTCCAACGTAATGCGAGTTAAACCACCGCGCCAACGGCCCGCGCGCCGCCCAATTCGCAATGGGAGCGAAACTGCTGCCCCACGCTGCTACTTCCGCCACATGCCCCAGGATTTTCGCCCGCAGCGGCACGCCGTGCCGCGAATAGTAATCGGCCAGAAACTCGCTCTTGAACCGAGCCACATCCACGCCCACCGGGCATTCCGCTTTGCAGGCGCGGCATTCCAGGCACAGATCCAGCACCTGCTTCACACCGTCATCGCCCAATCCTGCTTCCCCCAACCGGCCCGCCATCGCCATGCGCAGCACGTTCGCGCGCCCACGCGTCGTGTGCATTTCTTCGCGCGTCGCCATGTAAGATGGGCACATCGTCCCATCCAACTTCTTCCGGCAGGCTCCCACCCCACTGCACATTTCCACCGCGCCGCCCATTCCGCCGTATTCCGAGTAGTCGAAATACGTTTTCGGATTCGGAGTTTCATATCCCGCGCCGAAACGCAGATTCTCGGTCAATGGCGGCGAATCGACAATCTTCCCCGGATTCATCAATCCCTTCGGATCGAAAGTGTGCTTGATGGTACGAAACGCTTCGTACAACACCGGCCCGAACATCTTCTCCAGAAAGGGACTCCGCACATACCCGTCGCCATGCTCCCCTGAAAGCGCCCCCCCAAACTCCAGCACCAGATCAGCCACTTCATTGGCGATCGCCTCGAACTTTCGTATCCCGTCCTCGGTCTTCATGTTCACCACTGGACGCACGTGTAGGCAGCCCACCGAGGCATGCGCATAAATCCCGGCCACCGTTTGATGCTTTCGGATGATCCCCAGAAAGCGGTCGATATAATCCCGTAACTTCGCGGGATCCACCGCCGTATCCTCGACGAACGAGATGGACTTCGCGTCCTCCTTCATCGCCATCGACAGCCCCAGCGCCGACTCCCGAACGCTCCAGATGCGCGCCTGTGCGGGCAAATCCATCGCGTAGAAAAAGTGCGTCCCCACGCCGTGCTCCCGCACATCCTGCTCCACCGCTTCCATGCGCGGCCGCAGCGCCTCCGCCGTATCGGAATAGAACTCCACGCACAGCAGGGCCCCCGGATCCCCCTGAATAAACGTGCGCCGCACCCTATCAAGCGCCGGACTCTGCCGCGTGTGATCCAGGATGAACTTGTCCATCACCTCCACTGCTGAGGGCTTGTGGCGAAGAATCACCGGAGTCGCCCCCAAGGCATCCAACAGAGTATCGAACTCAATCGCCAGCACCGATTTGTGCTTCGGCAGGGGCACCAACCGGATCTTCGCTTCCAGCACGATGCCCAAGGTTCCTTCTGAACCCACCATCAGCTTCGACAGATTAAATGGTCGTGCCGGATCGAGAAACTCATCCAGGTTGTAGCCGCCCACCCGCCTCATCACCTTCGGAAATCGTGCCCTCACCTCATCGGCGTGCGTTGCCACCACATCCCGCACCACGCGGTAACACTCCGACTCGAACGTACCCCCCGAACACTTGTCATTCAGCGCCGCCGCATCCAGATCGCGAAACTCCGTGATCGTCCCATCCGCCAGCAGCACCCTCTGTTCCAGCACGTGATCGATGGTCTTTCCGTACAACACGCTGCGAGCGCCAGAGGAATTATTTGCCATCATCCCACCCAACGTTGCCCGGCTCGCCGTGGAGATATCCGGTGCAAAACGGACGTTATACGGCTTCAGCAACGCGTTCAATTCATCCAGCACAATCCCCGGCTCCACCCGAGCCCAACCCTGCTCGACATCCACCTCCAGCAGTCGGTTCACGTACTTCGAAATGTCGATCTGCACCCCTTCGCCGATCGCCTGCCCGGCCTGCGAAGTACCGCCACCGCGCAGCGTCACCGGACACCCGTACCGCCGGCACACAGTTACCGCGCGAATCAGATCCTCCTGCGACTTCGGCACCACTACGCCGACAGGCATGATCTGGTACACACTGGCATCGGTGGAATATAGCGCCCGCGACACCTTGTCGAAGCGCACCTCCCCCTGCACCTCCGCCTCCAGCGCGGTCCGCAGCGCTTCGCGATCCACCGGTACCGATTCGATCGAAACCAGATTCATTCCACTGTCCGCAGCGCGGCCAACCCCGCGCACAATCGTTCCAATCCGCGCTGTAGCGTCTCGCCTCCCGTGGCAAACGAAATGCGGAGCGTTCCTTCACCGCTTGGGCCGTACGCCGATCCGTGTGCTGTCACCACTCCATGATGCCGCATCAGCGCCCGCCGCACATCGTTTGAAGCCATCCCCAGCGCCCTTACATCAGCCATCGCGAAGAACCCACCTTCCGGAGCCAGCATCCGGCATCCCCCAACTCCATCCAAAGCGCGCAACACCTCCCCACGCCGTGCCGCGTACTCCGCGCGCATGGCTGCCACGCAACTCTGCGGTCCGATCAAAGCTTCCGTACAGGCATCCTGTACGAACGTCGCCGGACCCCGGCTTGACTGTTGCAAAACCAGGAACATCGCCTGTGTAATCGCTGCCCCCGCCGCGCAATATCCCGCCCGCCATCCAGTCATCGCGTACGTTTTCGAAACGCTGTTCACCAGAATAGTGCGTTCGCGCAACTCATCTGAAAGCGATGCGGGTGAGATGTGTGTCTTCCCCTCGTACGTGATCGCTTCGTAGATCTCATCGCTCAATAAAACCAGCCCATGCCGCAGCACTACATCCGCGATCCGCTCCAATTCACTCCGCGTGAAGACCGTACCCGTCGGATTCCATGGTGTGTTGAGCAACAACATGCGCGTGCGCGAGCTGCACGCAGCTTCAATCATCTCCGGATACAGCACAAAGCGGCCGTTCTCAATTACAGCGGGCACCGGTTTCAACACTCCACCCGCCAGCATCACCGGCGAACAGTATGCATCGTAGACCGGCTCCGGCAACAACACCTCATCTCCTGGATTCAGCACCGCAGTTAGAGCCGCATGAATCCCGAACGTGGCGCCTGTGGTAACCAGGATCTCTGTCCCCGGGTCGTACTGCAGCCCGTTATCCCGCTCCAGTTTTGTCCGTACCGCTTCCCGCAGCCGCGGCTCGCCCCGGTTGTCCGGATACCCTGTCCGCCCCGCCCGCAGAGCTTTCTCGGCCGCCTCCACTATGTGTTCCGGGGTCCGCAAATCAGGCTCCCCGCGCATCAACGAAACAAGATTCTTCCCCTCCGCTTGCAATTGGCGCACCTCAGCCAGAATCGAGTTCACAGCCGTGGGCCGCAATTCTCCGATGCGCGTTGATGGTGCAATGGCAGCCATTCGAGTGACCAACGCCTTATGGTATATCATCGAACGACGAGCACACATGAAACTGATCGTATTGGATGGATACTGTCTCAACCCCGGCGACCTCAGCTGGGACGCCTTGCGTGAAATAGTCGACCTCGAAGTGCACGACCGCACCGCCCCCGCGGACATACTTCCGCGCATCGGCACCGCCGAACTCGTGATGACGAACAAAACTCCGCTTGACGCCGCCGCGCAGGCCGCATCGCCCAATTTGAAATACATCGGAGTCCTTGCCACCGGCTACAACATCGTCGATATCGTCTCCGCCAAGCAGCGCGGCATCGTCGTCTCCAACATTCCCACCTACGGTACCGCCTCTGTCGCCCAACACGCCTTCGCCCTCCTCCTCGAACTCTGCCATCACGCCGGCGCGCATGGCGAAGCAGTCCGCAACGGCGAGTGGACCACCAATCCCGACTGGTGCTTCTGGAAAACACCGCTCATCGAACTCGCGGGCAAGACCATGGGCATCGTCGGCTTCGGCCGCATCGGCCGCCAGACTGCGAAGATCGCCGACGCAATGGGAATGCGCGTCATCGCCAACGACACCTACCAGGGCAACGCACCCGATTACGAAGGTTTCCGTTGGGCTCCCATCGACGAACTGCTCGCCGAATCCGATGTCGTCAGCCTCCACTGCCCGCTCACGGCCGACAACAAGGGCATCATCAACGCCGAACGACTCCGCCGCATGAAACCCAGCAGTTTCCTGCTGAACACCTCCCGGGGCCCACTCATCGTGGACCAGGATCTCGCCGATGCGCTCAATGCCGGCATCATCGCCGGAGCAGGACTTGATGTCCTCTCTCTCGAACCCCCCGTCCACGGCAACCCGCTCTTCTCCGCGAAAAATTGCATTGTCACCCCGCACATCGCCTGGGCCACTAAGGAAGCCCGCGCCCGTCTCATGGACATTGCGGTGAACAACGTCAAAGCCTTCCTCGCCGGCAACCCGAGCAACGTGGTCAGTTGATCCGTCGTACCCCTACAATATCTTTGTGTCCAACAATCTGAAAATCGCCGTCCTCGGCACCGGCAACATGGGCGGAGCCCTCCTCGGTGGCATCCTTAAAGCAGGTGTCGTCACCAAAGACGAGGTCATCGCCACCGTCAAATCAGAGGAAAAAGCCAACAGCCTCCGCGATAAATACGGCTGCACCGTCCTCGCCGGAGGCAATCGGATTGCTGCCCAGCAAGCCTCCGTCATCGTCCTCGCCACCAAACCCCACATCGTCCCCAAAGTCGTCGATGAAATTCGCGACGCACTCCGCCCCGATCAAATCCTCATCTCACTTGCCGCTGCGCTCCCACTCTCGGTCATCGAGAAGCGACTCCCTCATCCGATGCCCGTCTTCCGAGCCATGCCTAATATCCCTGTGCTCGTCGAAGAAGGAGCCATCGCCATCTCCGCCAACAGCCACGCTCTACCCGAACATCAACTCCTCGTCGACCGCATCTTCCGTGCCGTCGGCATCGTCTGCACCGTCGAAGAAGAAATGATG
Source organism: uncultured Acidobacteriota bacterium (assembly GCA_937952345.1). Taxonomy (GTDB): domain Bacteria; phylum Acidobacteriota; class Terriglobia; order Bryobacterales; family Bryobacteraceae; genus CADEFT01. Next base: position 10,082 of record CALFYN010001033.1, on the reverse strand, counting down.
GATGCCGTTACCGCGCTCTCCGGCAGCGGTCCCGCCTACGTCTACATGGTGATCGAGGCCTTCATCGCCGGAGGCGTCAAGATGGGGCTTTCCCGCGAAATCTCCACCCGTCTCGCAGAGCAAACCGTACTCGGCGCAGCCAAACACGTTCGTCAATCCCAAGCCCACCCCGCCGTCCTACGCGATGAAGTTACCACGCCCGGCGGCACGACAATCGTCGCTATTCACGAACTCGAGCGCCACGGACTCCGCTCCATGCTCATCTCCGCAATCGAAACCGCCACAAAGCACGCCAAGGAGCGCAGCCAGATCCTCGCCCGCAAACTCGATCAGGCATAACACCCCCGGATTTGGTAGCATTTGAGGCTATGCTCATTGTTGCAGCAGTCCTCGCTATTTTTGTCTACGGGATGATCGCCGCCATGCTCGGCACGATTCTCCCCGACCTCTCCAAGAAATTCAGCCTCACGCCAAAGCAGAACGGCAACATCGCCATGGCCCAAGCTGTCGGCCTCATGATCGGCTCCTTCTTCGGCGGCCCCCTCATGGATCTGCAAGGCTGGAAAACCGGACTCCTCCTTGGCCTTGGCCTCATTGCCATCGCCCTCCTTGGTCTCCGTACCGTCGGCGGCTACAGTATGATCGCGATCCTCATGCTCGTCCTCGGCGTCGGCGGCGGCGCGGTGGTCGTAGGGGCCAACGGCCTCCCGCCCCACATCAAACTTGAATCCCTCTCCACCGCCGGCGTGTTCAACGTGCTCAACCTCTTCTTCGGACTTGGTGGGCTCGTCACTCCTCTAGTAGCGGCCAAACTATTCCACAACAATTCGAGCCGGCTCCTCGTCTTTGCTGTCTCCACCGTCGCAGTCGCCCTCGGCGTCAGCGCCATCACCGAAATGCCCGGAGCCAGCGGTCAGGTCGCATTCGATTCCTCTCAGGTCGGCGCACTCATGGGCAACACTTCGCTCATCCTTCTCGCCCTGACCTTGTTCGTATACGTAGCCTGTGAAGTCGGAGTCTGGAACTGGCTCGTCCGTCACTTGATCGCACAGGGCCTCCCCGAATCGAAAGCGCTCACCATCCTATCGCTCGGCTTCGCCCTCGGCCTCCTGCTTGGCCGTGTCGCCGTCTCTCCCATCCTTACCGGCGTGTCGCCCGAAAACGTCCTCGCCGGCTCCGCCGCCCTCATGGCCGTCACCACGTTCCTCATGCTCCAAAGCGCCAACCCCGGCACTGCCCAAATCCTCGTTTTCTTCGCCGGCATCGCCATGGCCCCCGTATTCCCCACTACCCTCGCAGTCGTCAGCGCCCGCTTTACGAACATGGCCGCCACCGCCACCGGCATCGCCGTCACCGCCGGCTGGCTCGGACTGGTAGTCAGCTCCCCCATCATCGGCGGCATCGCCGGCGACGATCCCAAGGGGCTGAAGAAAGCGCTTCTCCTTCTGCCCGCCGCATCCATCGTGATGCTGGTCGTATGCCTCGCACTGTAGCCCTATGAATCGCCGAACATTCCTCCAATCCATCGGTGCCGGCGCGGCCACTGCCTTCGCCCAGCCGAAACAAAAACCGAACGTGTTGTTGTTGTCCGTCGACGACATGAACGATTGGGTGGGCTGCCTCGGCGGTTACCCGGGCGTCAAAACTCCGAACATCGATCGCCTTGCCCGTCGCGGCGCACTCTTCTCCAACGCTCATTGCGCCTCCCCGCTCTGTTGCCCCTCGCGCACCGCCCTGCTCACAGGCATGCGCCCCGATACCACCGGCGTCTACAACAACGATCAATGGTGGCGTCCCGCTCATCCCGATTACGTCACCATCCCCATGTACCTCCGCAAGCACGGCTATTACGCCGCTGGCGCGGGCAAGGTCTTCCATCACACTTCCGGCTTCAATCCTCCCGATCAGTGGGATCACTTCCAACTCCAGGAATTCGACGACCCCTGGTACCGGCGCCTCGAATGGTATCCCTGGGTCAAGAAAATCCCCAACCCTGCGGGTCATCCTTTCAACGGCCTCGACAACTTCCCCGGTGAATTCGATTGGGGCGTCCTCGACTACAAAGAGGAAGACTACGGAGACATGAAAGCCGTGCGCTATGCCCGTGACTTCCTCAAGAAACAGCACGCCAAGCCCTTCTTCCTCGCCATCGGATTCTGGCACCCCCACATCCCGCTATTCGCTCCTAAGAAATACTTCGACATGTACCCGGATCCGCGCATTCCGGAAGTGCCTGCCAACGACCTCGACGATGTCCCGCCCATCGCCAAAAAGCTCGCCGCCGCCCGCCGCGCCGAGCACGAGCGCATCGTCAAAGAGGGCAAATGGAAAGACGCCGTCCGAGCCTACCTCGCCTGCATCAGCTTCGCCGACGCCATGGTCGGCATGGTCCTCGATGCCCTCGAAGCATCGCCCTACGGAAAGAACACCGTCATCGTTTTCTGGTCTGACAACGGCTGGCACCTCGGCGAAAAAGTGCACTGGCACAAATCCACCCTCTGGGAACGCGCCACCCACATCCCCCTCATCATCGCCGGACCCGGAGTCAACGCCACAGGCACCACTCGCAAGCAATCCGTCAGCCTGCTCGATCTCTACCCCACCATCCTCGATCTCTGCGGCCTCCCCGCCAAGAAAGAGAACGAGGGCGAATCGCTCCTGCCCGTGCTCAAAAACCCCACCGCAAAGCATCGCCCCGCCGTATCCACCTTCGGCCCAGGCAATCACATGGTTCGCACCGAACGCTGGCGCTATATCCGCTACAGCGACGGCACCGAAGAACTCTACGACAACATCGCCGATCGCAACGAGTATCGCAACCTTGCCGGCGACCCCGCGCACAAAGCTCTTAAAGCCGACTTGGCGCAGTACTTCCCCAAGTCCAGCGCTCCGCCCCTACCCGATCGCAACGCCTACGACTTCGATTTCCAAACCCACACTTGGAAGCGCAAGTAACCTATAGCCCTTGCATCAGCACCTGACGGATTTCGCCATCGCTGTGCATCCCTTCGGTCGCCAGTGCATACGCGCAATGCATCTCCAACGTCCCATCGGCGAAGCTCAACTTCATCGCCGATTTGTCCTTCACGTTACGCAGTCGCACTCGCTTCAGCGATTCGCGGACTGCTTCTTTTCCCATGTCATCGATGCAAATCACCCGCAGCGCCATGTTCAGCCGGTGGCAGGAGAGGCTATCCATGAAATTCAACCCCTGCGCATCGTCCTGAAAGCTGTCCCAATCCACCTCATACGGAATCTCTGCTCCGCAGATGTCCGCAATCTCTTTGACGCGCCCTGGCAACACGTTCTCCTGCAATTCCTTCATTTTTCTCCGTTCGGCCAATCCCATAGGATCAATCCTCCTGCTTCCTCAGGCGAAAAGGCACGGCGTCGTCTGTCATCTGGCTACAATCATTCTCATGGGACTTCATCCGATGGCGGGCAAGCCCGCAACCGCGCAGATGCTCATTAACCCTACGCAACTGGTCCAGGCCTACTACGACAAAGAGCCCGACATCGAAAATCCTCTCCAACTCGTCAGCTTTGGCACCAGCGGGCATCGTGGCAACCCCAGCGATGGCACATTCAACGAGACACATATTCTCGCCATCAGCCAGGCCATCTGCGAATACCGCGCCGCCCAAGGGATCGACGGACCCCTTTACCTCGGAAAGGATTCGCACGCCGCCTCATCTGCCGCCGAAAAGACAGCTCTCGAAGTTTTCCTTGGCAACGGAGTCAACGCCGTCATCCAGCAAAATGACGGAGTCACCCCTACCCCCGTCATCTCCCGCGCCATCCTGGTCTACAACCATGGCCGCTCCACCGGCCATGCCGATGGCGTTGTCATCACGCCGTCCCACAACCCGCCGCAGGATGGAGGGTTCAAATACAATCCTCCCCACGGTGGCCCAGCCGACACCGACGCCACCGGCTGGATTCAGTTGCGCGCCAACGAATTGATGAAGGATGACAACCGCGGTGTCAAGCGCACCGCCTCAGGCAAGGCCAACGCCCAAGACCTCATTCTCCCCTACGTCCTCGATCTCGCCGCCGTTATCGACTTCGAACCCATCCGCGCCGCCAAACTCCGCATCGGCGTCGATCCCCTCGGCGGAGCCTCGCTCCCCTACTGGGAGCACGTCGCCACAGTCCACAACATCGACATCACCGTCACCAACCCCAAACTCGATCCTACCTTCGGCTTCATGACTGTCGATCACGACGGCAAGATCCGCATGGATTGCTCCAGCCCCTATGCCATGGCCGGACTCGTCGGCCTCAAAGATAAGTTCGACATTGCCTTCGGCAATGATCCCGATGCCGACCGGCACGGCATCGTCACTCCGTCCTCAGGCCTCCTCAACCCCAACCACTATCTCGCCGTCGCCGTCGATTATCTGCTCTCCCACCGTCCTGATTGGAGCGAAGACGCCGCTGTCGGCAAAACGCTCGTTTCCAGTGGAATCCTCGATCGCGTTGTCGCCAGCCGTGGGCGCCGCCTCTACGAAGTCCCCGTCGGATTCAAATGGTTCGCCAAAGGACTCCACGACGGCAGCATCTGCTTCGGTGGCGAAGAGAGCGCCGGAGCCAGCTTCCTCCGCCGGGACGGCACCGCCTGGAGCACCGACAAAGACGGCCTCATTCTCGGCCTGCTCGCCGCCGAAATCACCGCCGTGACGGGCAGGGATCCCGGCCTCGCCTACACGGCCCTCACCGAAAAATTCGGCCGCTGCTTCTACACCCGTATCGACTCTCCCGCCTCACCCGAACAGAAAGCCCGGCTCGGCAAGCTCGACCCCGAATCCATTCCCGCCCTCGAACTCGCCGGCGACCGCATCGAGCTAAAAGCCACCAAAGCACCCGGCAACGGAGCATCCATAGGCGGACTCAAAGTCGCTACACAAAACGGCTGGTTCGCCGCCCGCCCTTCAGGAACTGAGAACATCTGCAAACTATACGCTGAAAGCTACGTAAGCGAAGAGCATCTCGTCCTAATTCTTGAAGACGCCAAAGCGATGGTCGGCTAAGTACACATGAAACTCCCACCCGCTCCCAAACCGGAAGAACTGCGCGGCCTTGCCCTTAGCGTCGTCGCCGCCGACAAATTCCCGATGCTCGCCACTATCGACGGCGACCAACCCCGTGTCCGCCCTGTGTCTCCGGTTCGTTCCGACGGTTTCACCATCTACGTCGCCTCGCTTCGCTCATCGAACAAGACTACGGAAATCGGCCCCTCGGCGAAAGTGGAACTCTGCTATCTCACCAACGACCACGACCAGGTACGCATCACTGGCACCGCCAGTACCGTCGACGATCTCGCCGTCAAACAGCAGATCTGGGACACCAACCCACTCCTTCGTGCCTACCTTAAATCCGTAGACAATCCCGAATTCATCCTCTACCGCGTCGACCCCACCCGAGTCCGTTACATGCGCGAATGGGCGCTGGATTATTTCGATGTGCCTCTGACTTGATCCACCTGCCATCAGAACTCGCGCAGCCAGGCTATGGTGTGGTTGTCAATTCCGCCGTCGAAACAATGCGAGATTCGCTCTGGAACTTCCGGAAATCCTGGAACCGCACATCAATATCGCCCTGAAACCTTTTGATCAAGGCGATCCGGGCATCGAGGTCCACTTTCAATTGCTTCGGCATCCACACTTCATCATTCACTCTCACCTGCTCGAAAAAAATCCTCGAGCCCTTCGCCAGTCGTGCCAGGAACAGCCCCCAGGACACCGTCTCGATGACTTCGCCGTCCATTCGCACCCACTGGTATTCCTGTTGGTCGATCCACATGCGCCCCTTGAACTTCTTCAACATCGCCGCCCTGGAGTTCCGCGGCCGGTATTCAGCGCGTGGCGTGGCCTCGATCACCCACGTTTTTCGGCCGCCGATCATCTCCTCGCCCATCAGCTGGAAATGGTAAGCATCTGGAATCTCCCTGGCGAATTCCCTCTGTTCGCGGCGCTTCTTCTCGAACGCCGCAATGCGTTTTCGGCGCTGTTCGGGCGATTCGTTTTGGCGCTTGGTCATTTCTTTGTCGAACTTCTGCTGCTCCTTGTGTTGCTCCGCCGAAGAGAGTGGCTTGCCGTCCTTCTCAATCTTTCTCTCATAAGGCTCGCCGTAGAGGATGACGACCTCCTCTGCTTCGCGGTCCTCTTTCTTGACCCGTCCCCCCGCGTCGCGCTCGCGCATCCTGGAGTGCACCACATAGGTGTATTCCTTTGCGCGCTCCCAGTTTGCCTGATCCCGTTCCACCGACCGGCGAACGATCTCCAGAGCATCCTGGGCAAAAATCACGGAAGTGCAAGCCAGCATCGAAAGCAGCAGCCTCATACTCCCAATGTAGACGGATTTCAGCGCCAGAATTGGTACCAACTGCGCGAAGGAACTTCCGTTACCGGCACGGTTGTCAATGGAGCGCCCTCGATTGTGGCTCGTGGGTTGTCGACGAAGAGTCGTTGGGCCAGTTCCTCGCCGTACTCCTCGGCTACCCACTGGAAGGCGTCTTTGAGCACGGGAGGACGATGTTTCGTGTCGTGGGCATCGCTGGCGATGAAGTGCACCAGATTCCGCCGCAGCAACTCCAAGGAAAAACTCCGCGCGGTCTTGCCGAATCGTCCAAACAGGGATTGCGCCGTCACCTGGATGTAACTGCCCTCCTGTACCCATCGCTCCAATGCCGGCATGCGCTGCTGCAACAATGGATTGCGCTCCGGATGGGTAATCACTGGATAGATCCCGGCATTCCGCATCCGTTCGAAGATCTCCGCCGTATTGGGAAAAATGAGCATGTCGGAGAATTCCACCATCAGGTAGCTCTTATGCCCGATCGTGTACTTGCGAGGGTTGGCTATCGCATCCTGGATGTTGTCGAATGTGAGGTGAAAATCACATCCCTCGTGGATACATGGCTTCCCCCCAGTGGCTGCAGTCAATTCATCGACGCGCTCCCGGATCAGATCCGGTTGAAACTCATATTCGAGATCGGCATGGGGGGTGGCAACAATGTCCGTCGTCCCGGATGCTGCCGCCATCTGCAGCATTGCCACGCTCTCCTCTAGGCTCTTGGAACCGTCGTCCAGTCCATAGAGGATGTGGCTATGTATATCGATCAGATAAACATCTCCTCGTCCTGCGTGGCCTGTGCCACACTCGGCCTGCCGCCCTTGACCAACTGCCCAATTGCCGCCCGGATTCCTGCGGATATTCCACTGATTTCTTTCAGCGGCTTCATCACTCCACTATGAACGGTGGTCACCGTTTGATGGACCCTGCCAAGTGTATCGTCAAGGACCAGTTCGACACGGTCTAGCTGGGTCCGTGCACGTCCTGTCACGTCCTTCAATAGGTCATCAACTGTGTTCAGTTGTGTCCGCGTCAGATCCAGCACGTCGTTGGCCTTCGATGTCACCTCGTGAATTTGCTTGCGGCTCTGCTCCAGCGTTACTCTCGCGGATTCGAGCACCGCCTCCGTCTTGGGAACAAAGGCGGTGATTTGATCCTGCATGGCGCGAAAACGCCTGTGAAGCATAATGAGCGCAATGGCGGTCGCCAACTGGCTGATTGCCACCAGCCCCACGAACACAGTGAGGAGAAGAACCATCGAATCCTGATTCATGCCCGTATGCTACGACTCCGAGCCAGTTGTTGTGCTCACGGATTCACGATATGCCTGTCTGCCCGCGTCAACGGCCGCGTGTAACTGCTCCTTCTGCCGTTGCACTGCGCCCTTCCCGCGTTCCACAATGTCTTCCGCCCTCTCGCGCAAGTCTTCACTGCGCCGGCGCAGATAATCCGTGCCTTCGCCTGCCTTGGAGCGAATCAGTTCACGGGTCTCCTCCCCTGACTTTGGTGCGAAGAGAATACCCACAGCTACTCCAATGCCAAGTCCCAGAAAGAAATACGAAAGCTTCTTGTCTTCGTCCATAATGCAATTCCTTTGCTGCCCCTAGTGTACCATCGCGGGGAATCTGGTAGTCTCTGAATCAGTGACACTTCGCAAGCCCGCGAAGTTACTGAACGAAGCGGGCCTTTTTGACTATGCATTGAAAGCGCTGGGGACACGGGCCATGTCAACTGGCGAGTTGCGCGAGAAACTAAAGCGCAAGGCGGAAAGGGCAGGTGATGTCGACAGTGTCGTTGCCAAGCTGAAGGACTACGGCTACCTCAACGACAGGCAGTTTGCCGAAATGTACGCTTCACGGCGTTTGGAGAACGAGGGGTTCGGCAAGGCACGAGTGCTTTCCGATCTACGCTCCAAACGAGTCGCACCTGTCGTAGCTGAACGGGCGGTAAACCAGACGTTCACTGGGACAGACGAAGTGGACCTGATCGAACGCTTCCTGGCCCGCAAGTATCGCCGAACTCCATTGTCGGAGGTGTTGGCGGAACCCAAGGGGCTGGCATCGGCCTACAGGAAGCTGCGCACTGCCGGCTTTACGCACACCAATTCCATGCGTGTCCTCAAGCGCCATGGCAAGGATGCGGAAGCCCTTGACGCGCTCGATTCGCAATCGGATTGAGATTCTTTCCTCGTTTCACGCACCTTCCTTAACGTAAGGAGATTTTGCGTGATACAGCTGGATGCGAAAGAGCGCCGGAAGGCGATTGACCAGGCGCTGATTTCCCTCGAAAAACAATTCGGAAAAGGCGCTATACAGCGCCTTGGCTCAACCGAAGCGATCGCCGTACCGGTGATTCCGACAGGTTCCATTTCACTCGATGCTGCTCTCGGCATCGGTGGTTTCCCTCGCGGCCGCGTTGTTGAAGTGTTTGGCCCGGAGTCTTCCGGGAAGACAACCATTGCCCTGCAACTGATCGCCCAGGCTCAAAAGATGGGCGGCTCCGCCGCCTTTGTCGATGCCGAACACGCACTGGATCCCACCTATGCCCGAAAACTGGGAGTTGATGTCGACAACCTGCTCGTGTCGCAGCCGGACTGCGGAGAGCAGGCCCTCGAGATTACCAATGCCCTCGTCGGCTCCGGAGCGATCGATGCCCTTGTTGTCGACTCTGTCGCAGCACTGGTTCCCAAGGCGGAATTGGAAGGGGAAATGGGGGACAGTCACGTCGGGCTCCATGCCCGGCTTATGTCGCAAGCCCTCCGTAAGCTCACTGGAGTCACTGCTCGCACCCAGACCTGCCTTCTTTTCATCAACCAGGTGCGAGAGAAGATCGGTGTGATGTTCGGCAACCCGGAAACTACCACCGGTGGGAAAGCGCTGAAATTCTATTCCAGCATGCGCATCGAGGTGCGGAAACTGGCCGCCATCAAGGACGGCGACACGGTGGTCGGCAATCGGACCAAGATCAAAGTGGTGAAGAACAAGCTCGCTCCGCCCTTCCGGGAAGTGGAGGCCGACCTGCTGTATGGCGAGGGAATCTCTCGCGAAGGCGATCTGCTGGATCTGGGGGTGGCCAACAATGTAATTGACAAGACGGGCTCCTGGTACAGCTTCCGCGGGGAGCGCATCGGTCAAGGAAGAGAAAACGCACGCAGCTTCCTCAAGGAACACGCGGATGCCTTTGGCTCCATCGAGAACGAACTGCGGAGAAAGATGGGTATCGCCGGAAAGGATCCGGCACACGCCGCGCGGGCCGGCGATTGACTTGCCGCTAGGCGCGTCCCAGCGCCATCACGAAGTATCGCGCCCGTGTCGTTCCCACGTTCTTCCACCCATGCATGTCGTTAGGTGAGACGTAAACCACGGAACCCGCATCGGCCACCGTCACCTTCCATCAATGGTAATCTCAAGAGACCCTTCCTGAAACATGACCATCTCGGCATGCGCGTGCCGATGTGCCGCATGCGGCATCAATCCTGCCGCCAGTTCTGTCAGATGGATCTCGATGGGATGATCGCCCACCGTTGAACCCTTTAGGATTGCTCGTGACCTGTTCGCGCCGTTTTCCCTCACGGGCATATCTCTAAACCGATATACCATGGAGCCGAGGCGCGGCTTCTGTGCCTATGCTACGGCGGGAAGTACACAGGCCAGGTAACGTCTGGAGAGTTTCATTTCTGAAGTCTCGCACATTCCTTGCAGCTCACCGGCTTTGCAGTGGCTGTCTTG
>CALFYN010001032.1 GCA_937952345.1 uncultured Acidobacteriota bacterium | reverse complement strand
TTCACCCTCGCCCGCCGCCATGGCGATTCGTTCGAGGAAGGCATCGCCACCGCGCTCCAATCCATTCTCGTGTCCCCGCAGTTCCTCTATCGCATCGAACAGGATGCAGCCCCCAGCGCGGGACGCAACGCCGTGGCCATCACGCCGTTCGAACTGGCTTCCCGCCTCTCCTACTTCCTGTGGAGCAGCATGCCCGATGCCGAACTGCTCCGGCTCGCCGGCGAAGGCAAGCTGCGCCAATCCGCCGTGCTCGAAGCGCAGGTCAAACGCATGCTCCGCGACCCCCGATCCTCGGCCTTGGTCGAGAACTTCGCAGGGCAGTGGCTCCAATTCAAAAACATCGATGTGGTCCGTCCCGACCAGCAGAAGTTCCCCACCTTCGATGACGCGCTGCGCCTTTCCATGCGCCGCGAAACGGAGATGTTCCTCGAACACATCGTGCGCGAGGACAGCAGCGTGCTCGATTTGCTCGATGCCGGTTACACCTTCCTCAACGAGCGCCTCGCTCGCTTCTACGGCATCCCCGGCATCACCGGCCCCGAGTTCCGCCGCGTCGACGTCCGCAATCTCAATCGCGGCGGAGGCATCCTGGCCCATGCCAGCGTGCTCACCGTTTCCTCCTATTCCACACGCACCTCGCCGGTGCTGCGCGGCAAGTGGATCATGGAGAATCTGCTCAACGCTCCGCCGCCGGCGCCGCCTCCAGGTGTTCCACCACTGGACGAAACTAAGGCAAGCAGCGGCACGTTACGCCAGCAGATGGAAGAACACCGTAGGAATCCGGCCTGCGCCTCCTGCCACTCGCGCATGGACCCGTTGGGCTTCGGCCTCGAAAACTTCAACGCCATCGGAGCATGGCGCACCGAGGACGGTACGTTCCCGGTGGATGCTTCGGGCACGCTCCCCGACGGCCGCGCGTTCCAGTCGCCGGCGGAACTGAAGTCTCTGCTCAAGGCAGATCGCGAACGCTTCGTGAAAGGCATCACCGAGCGCATGCTCATCTACGCCACCGGCCGCGGACTCGAGCGCTTTGACCGCCCCGTCGTCAACACCATCGCTGCCCAATTGCCTGCCGCCAACTACAAGTTTTCAGCCCTTGTCATGGGCATAGTGAACAGCCTCCCGTTCCAGAATCGCCGCCCGCGCGAAGTGAGCCAGGTGGCCGCTACGATAGGAGAGAAACGCCAATGAACTTCATCACTGGAAAACACATCGACCGCAGAATGTTACTGCGCGGCCTCGGCGCCTCCATCGCCCTGCCGCTGCTCGATGCCATGCGTCCAGCGTTTGCCGCGCCCTCCACCAGCGGCAAGCACCCGCGGCGCATCGCCGTGGTCTACGTCCCCAACGGCATCGTCATGAAGGATTGGAAGGTGGAAGCCACCGGCACGGACTTCGCCTTCACACGCATTCTCAAACCGCTGGAAGCGTTCCGCTCCGACATCACCGTTCTCTCCGGCCTGGCCAACCACGCCGCGACAAAAGCCAAAGGCGGCGGCCATGCCAAAGCCACCGGCAGCTTCCTCTCCGGCGCCGAGCCCAAGTACACCGCCGGGGCCGATGTGCGCGCCGGTATTACGTTCGACCAACTCGCCGCCAAGTCCTGGAGCAAGGAAACCCGCGTCGCTTCGCTGCAAATCGGCTGTGAGGATTCGCGCATGGTGGGCAACTGCGATACCGGCTCCAGTTGCGCCTACACGAACACCTTGTCCTGGAAGGATCCCGAAACGCCGCTCAGTGTCGAGGTGAATCCGCGTTCCGTCTTCGAACGCCTCTTCGGCACCGTGGATCCCAGCCTTCCCGCCGATGTGCGTGCCCGCCGCGCCCTATACCGCAAGTCGATCCTCGACCAGACCAAGGCATCGACCGAACAACTCCTCGGCTCTCTCGGCCCGGCCGACCGCCGCAAGATGGATGAGTACCTGACGGGAATTCGCGAAGTGGAGACCCGCATCGCCGCCGCCGAACGCGACCCCGTTACGCCGCCATCGGAAAAACCCTCCGGCATTCCTTTCGATTATTCGGAATATGTGAAGCTGATGTTCGATTTACAGGTGATCGCCTTCCAGTCCGACCTCACCCGTGTGGCCACAATGATGCTCGGGCGCGAAGGCAGCGTCCGCACGTACCCCGAAATCGGCGTCCCTGACCCGCATCACCCCCTGACACACCATCGCGGCCATCCTGACTTCATTGAGAAGGTGACGAAGATCAACACCTTCCACGTCGAACTGTTTGCCGGCTTCCTCAAGAAACTGAAAGCCACCCCCGACGGCGAGGGCAGCCTGCTGGATCATTCGGCCATCCTCTACGGCAGCGCGCTTAGTGACGGGAATGCGCATTCGAACTTCGATCTGCCCTTGGTGCTCGCCGGGCACGCCGGTGGGATTCGCGGCGGCCGTCATGTTGCCGCCGAGGCAAAGACACCGGTGGCCAATCTTTTTGTGCAGATGCTGAACCGGACCGGCATTGAGACTTCGGCCTTCGCCGACAGCACAGGCCAGTTGGAACTTTAATTCTCGACCGTGTGACTGGCCGAGGCCAGGGTTCGTTTTGCTGTTTGCCCGGCTCGGGAATTCCGCGAAACGTGTCAAATTCTGTAAAGTACCCCCGCGCAATCGATAGAATCGATTGTCGAATATCTTTTCCATGCCGCCAAATTAGCGGATTTTTGTAAGAAAGTGTAAGAAAGTGTAAAGTCCCGCCGAGTCAGGGCGCTGGGGACTTTCGCGGCCTTATTTTACCACGGGCGAGTTCGACTACCCCGCAAATTGCTTCGGGACAGGTCCCGCCCCACGCCGGTCAAGGGATGGCTATACTGGCGAGACGTGTCTGAGGCTCCCCATCTCTCCCGGAGGCTTGGCGTCTTTGACGCCACGATGATCGTGATGGGCGGAGTCGTCGGGTCTGGTATCTTCATCAATCCCTACGTTGTGGCGCGGCAGGTGCACACTCCGTTTCTGATCTTCGGGGCCTGGCTGTTCGGGGGCATGGTGGCGCTGCTGGGTGCGTTCCTCTATGCCGAACTGGCGGCGCGGCGGCCGGACCTGAACGGGCAATACGCCTACCTCCGGGAGGCCTATCATCCGCTGGTTGGCTTTCTGTACGGATGGGTGCTGCTGCTGGTGATCCAGACCGGCGGGATGGCGGCGGTGGCCGTCACCTTTGCCCGATACTTCCTCTCGCTGACCGGCCTGGCGGTTCCCGACGGAGTGGTGGCGGTCACCGCGCTCGGACTGCTCACGGCAATCAACTGCC
>CALFYN010001031.1 GCA_937952345.1 uncultured Acidobacteriota bacterium | reverse complement strand
GGTGGGTGATGACAATCATGCGCCCAGCGGTGAGGGCTTGGAGGCTGTGCGGGGCGTTGGAAGGGACGACGGCGGTGATGCCGGGGCTGACCACTTGGGAGACTCCGTCGATGGTGACTTCGATTTCGCCTTCGAGGATTTCGTAGACTTCTTCGGCGGGGTGATGGTGGAGAGCCATGGCGGCGCCGGTGACGAAATCATAGTGGGCGATGGTCAGGCCGGCGGTATGGAAGAAGCGGCGTTTCCAGCCGGGGATGTGTTCGACAACTTTGAGGCCGGTAGTGTGGACGAATGGCATGATGCTTCCTCGATTGGCGTTTTCTCCTTCAGGGTAGCGAAGTAGGAGTGTTGGAAGCGGCGCCGGATTGTGCTCAGCGATCCCAACATTGGGACACCTGGCTGCGCTAATATGGCATCCCATGATCCCCAGTTGGGACGAATATTATCTTGAGATCTGTAAGGTGGTGGGTGCGCGGAGCAAAGATCCGCACACGAAGCTCGGGTGTATCATCGTGGGTCCGGCGCATGAGATCCGGACGACGGGGTACAACTCGTTTCCGCGAGGCATCCGGGATGATGTGCCGGAGCGGCTGGTGCGGCCGGAGAAGTATTTGTGGATCGAGCATGCCGAGCGGAACGCGATCTGCAATGCGGCGCGGTGCGGGACTCCGCTGGAGGGGTGCACGCTGTACGTGGAGATCATGCCGTGCATGGACTGCGCGCGGGCGATCGTACAGGCGGGGATCCGGGAAGTGGTGGTGTCGACGGCTCGGATGGCGCAATACACGAGCGAATATTACAACCAGCATTTTGGCAACTCGGAAATATTGCTGAAGGAAGCGGGTGTGATCATCCGGCGGCATCCTGTCGCGGAATGAAATTCCAATCTGCTATCCTGTTAAATATCCTCGTCTGAACCCCTCGTCGCATAATCCACAAGAAGTTAGCTCCCTTGTCATCGAGCTGTGATATCCATCTGGCAAAACGGAAGGAGCTTATGAAAAACGGTTATTTAATCGATATGGATGGTGTGATTTACCGAGGATCGGAGGCCATTCCCGGGGCGGCGGAGTTCATCCGTTACCTGCAGGAGAGCGGGTCTCCGTATCTGTTTCTCACCAACAATTCTGCATTTACGCCGCTGGACGTAGCGGTGAAATTGCGCAAATTCGGAATCGAAACGACGCCGGAGCATGTGTACACGTCGGCGGAGGCGACGGCGGAATTCGTGCACCGGCAGCGGCCGGACGGCACGGCGTTTGTGATCGGAGAGGGCGGGTTGCTGGCGGCGCTGCACGATGTGGGTTACGCCATCAGCCGCGACAAGCCGGACTACGTGATTGTCGGCGAAGGGCGGGTGTTGAATTTTGAAATGGCCGAGCAGGCGCACCGCTGCATCGCCGCCGGCGCGCATCTGATATCGACGAACAGCGATACGTGGTGCCCGACGGATTCGGGTCCGCGGCCGGGATGCGGTGCGATTGTGGCGTTGCTGGAGGCGGCGACGGGGCGGCGGGCGTATCACGTGGGCAAGCCGAATCCGTTCATGATGCGAATGGCGCGGAAGCGCATTGGGCTGGCGACGGGGGAAGTGACGATGATCGGGGACACGATGGAGACGGACATCCGTGGGGCGACGGATCTTGGGTACCGGAGTATTTTGGTGCTGACGGGATCGACGACTCGTGAATCGGTGAAAGATTATCCATTCGCGCCGACGGAAGTTGTGGAATCGATTGCGGAGTTAGTGCCGGCGCCGCTGGCGGCGTGACCGCAGTCACAGACGGGGGCCTTGATTCCGGCGGAAAATCGGAATCGAGGTTCCCTTATGCAGACTACACAGACGGCGACTGTTTCGGAAATTGCTGCCCGATCGTTGGCGGCAGTGCGTATTTTTGAAAAATGGGGTATTGATTATTGCTGCGGAGGGAAGCGCCCTTTGGCCGAAATTTGTCTGGAAAAGGGCATTGATGGCGGCGCGGTGCAGTTGGAACTGGATGCGGCGCAGGTTGGGGCGGCAGCCAATGAGACGGACTGGAATGAGCCAAGTCTGACGGAGTTGGCGGGGCATATTGTGGCCACGCATCACGAATATCTGCGGCGGGAGTTGCCGGCGATTGCGGGGCGGTTAGAGAAGGTGTACCGGGTGTACAACCAGCGGTACGGGCCGACGCTGAGCGGATTGCCGGAAGTATTTGCGGCGCTGCGGGCGGAACTGGAGATGCACATGCGGAAGGAGGAGATGGTGCTGTTTCCGTCGGTGGCTGCCTATGAATTGGCGTTGCGGAACGGCCGGCCGTTGCCGGAATCCTGCTTTGGATCGGTGGCTCATCCGATTCGCATGATGGAAGCCGAGCATGAGAGCGCGACGCGGGCATTGGCGGAGATGCGGACGATCACGCGGGATTTCGCGATTCCGGATTATGCGTGTGTGACGTACCGGGCGCTGATGAGCGGACTGGAGGAACTGGAGGCGGATCTGCATTTGCACATCCACCTGGAGAACGACATACTGTTTCCGAGAGCGATAAAGTTAGAATCGGCTGGTTGTTAAGGAAACCCATGCTTCGCGACCGCAGCCTGATACCGCTTTCGCATAGCCACCAACGGGCGCTAGGCCTGTGTGTGCTGGTGGCTCGCGACCTGGCCGGCGATAGAGGCGAAGAGAATGTTGCGCGGCAGGCACAACGCATCCGGAAGCAATACGACGTTGAGATTCGAGAGCACTTTGCGGTGGAAGAGAGCGTGTTGTTTCCGGCGCTGACGGATTTTCCGGGGACGGCGATGCTGGTGGATGAACTACTGGCCGAGCATACGGAGATTGCCGCGCTGCTCGAGCAGATGGGGCATCGGGCGACGAAGGACGGCATCGAGCGCTTTTGCGAATTGTTGACGGAACATATCCGCAAGGAAGAGCGGATGCTGTTTCAGCAAGCACAGGCGTTGCTGACGCGCGAGCAACTGGATGAGTTGGGGCGGCGGATTGCGGAGGGTGCGCGGGCCTAAGAGGCGCGCACGGTGCGGAGGGCTTCGATGGCCGCGCCGCGGGCTCCGGCGGTGTCGCCGTTGGGCATGACGTGGATGGGGATGGTGGCCTGTTCGGCGCGTTGGGGGGGCATACCGGCGCGGGATTGAGCGATGAACCAATCCTGAAATTCCTGGCCGGTTTCGAGGGCTCCGCCGCCGATGATGAGGGCGTCAGGATCGAACACATTGATCATTTCGTCGAAAAAGAGGCCGAGGGCGTGGGCCTGGACGCGGAAGATTTCACGGCACATGGCATCGCCGCGTTCGGCCATGCCGCGGACGCGCTTGGCGCCTTCGCGAGGGGGAAGCGCCGCCAGTTCGTGTTGCGGATATTTTTGGAGGAAGTAGGGGAGCAGGGTTTGGGCGATGGCGGTGAGAGAGCAGAGGGCTTCGAGATCGCCGACGCGCCCGCAGTTGCATTGGGGCCGCAAGCCTTCGATGCCTTCGATGCTTTGATAGGGGATGAGGACGTGGCCCAATTCGCCGCCGAAACCGCCGCGGCCTTTGACGACGTTGCCGCCAACGATGACACCGCCGCCGAGTCCGGTGCCGATGATGGCGGAGATGGAGGTTTCGGAACTGGTGGCGCCGAAGAGGGCGTAGTGGCCCCAGAGAGCACCGGCATTGCCGTCGTTGAGGTAAACGACGGGGTGATGCAGTTTGTCTTCGAGGCCTTTGCGGATGTCGAAGCCGGACCATCCTTTGTGGACGAAGTTGGTGGAGCCTTCGGCGCTGAGGACGCCTGTGGCGCTAGCCGGGCCTGGGGTATCGAGGCCGATGACGAGGATATCGTTGAGGCCGACTCCGGCCTGGTCGACGGCGATGCGGAGCCCTTCTTCGATCTGGGCGAGGCAGACATCGGGCCCTTCGACGGAGCGGGCGGGGTGTTCGCAGAGGCCTGGGATGAGGAACTGCTCATCGAGGGTGGCGATGGTGTAATTGATGGCGGTTCCGCCAAGGTCGATTCCGGCCACTACTTTCACGGTGTGGTGCTCCATTGGGGGCGAGTTGCCCAAACAGTCAGCTTAACGTGGTGGCTACCGTGAGCGGTAGGTGCGCCAAACGTCGAGGATATCTTTGCCCCGGAAGCGGATAGTGCGGTCGTCGAGCACTTCGGCGCCGTGGCGGGATTCGGCGTCGACGGGGAGCGAATTGCGGGTGGTGTATTCGATCTGGAGGGTGACGGGTCCGGGGACGGTGTATGGCTTGATGGTTGGGATTTTGGCGATACTGCGCTGGGCGGCGGCGCGGATGGCGTCCTGGGCGGATTTGGCGGACATGCTGATGCAGGTGTAGCGGCCGATGCCTTCCTTGACGGCGACCATTTCGGCGTTGGGGACGATTTCGCGGAGTTCGTTGACGGCCGCCTGATCGCCAGTGAGGAGGATGATGGGGGTGCCGAAGTGGCCGGCCATTGCTGCGATGACGTCGATTTCGCCGACGGGTTTGCCGTTGAGGAGCATGTTCTGAATGCCGAGGGAGGAATAGCTGTGAGCCATGATGCCGCCGCGGATGTTGGCTTTGCTGTGCTGGCCGACGTAGGCGACGGCAGAGAAGCGGCGCTCCATGAGCATGGAGGGTCCGAGGCCGCCCATGACGAGTTTGGCCTTGGGATGGATGGTGAGGGTGGAGAGGGTCTGGCTGCCGTCGTGGCCGTCCCAGACGATGACTTCATCCGCGCCGCCGGAGAGGAAGCCATCGACGGCGGCGTTGATTTCGGCGGTGAGGAGCTGGCGCATTTCGGGATCTTTGGGATCGGTTTGATCCTGGCGGCAGACACCGCCGACACCTTCGGCATCGGTGATGAGGAAGACGGTTTTCTTCTGCGCCGCGAGCGTGGCGGTGATGGCGAGCAAGAGCA
>CALFYN010001030.1 GCA_937952345.1 uncultured Acidobacteriota bacterium | reverse complement strand
GCGTCTGCGTCAAGATCGAACGCACCGACATCAAAGGCAACTACCAGACTGCCACGGACAAGAAGGGCCACTATTTCCATGCGGGTCTCCCGCTCGGCACCTACAACATCACCCTCGAAGTGGATGGCAAGCAGCGTGACTCCGTCAAAGGCGTTCGCACCCGCCTCGGCGATCCAGTCCCCGTGAACTTCGACCTCGCCGCCATGCGCGCCAAGCAGGAGGCCATGAGCAAGGCCGCCGAAACCGGCCAGCTCACCAAAGAGCAGACCCGCGAAATGAGCGCCGAACAGCGCGCCGCCGTCGAAAAGGCCATGAAGGAACGCCAGCAGGCCATGGCCAAAAACAAAGAGCTGAACGACGCCTTCAACGGCGGTATGGAAGCTCTCAAGACCAAGCAGTTCGACGCCGCTATCGCCGCTTTCGAAAAAGCCTCCACCATCGATCCCAAGCAGCACGTCATCTGGGCGCAACTCGCCGAATCCTACATGGGCATGTCCGCTACCAAGACCGGCCAGGAACAGACCGACATCCAGACCAAGGGCCTCGATGCCTACGGCAAAGCCCTCGAACTGAAGCCCGACGACGCCGCCTACCACAACAACTACGCCCTTGCCTTGGCTAAGGCCAAGAAGTTTGACGAAGCACAGGCCGAACTCGCCAAGGCCGCTGAAATCGATCCCCCCAATGCCGGCCGCTACTTCTACAACCTCGGCGCCGTGCTCGTCAACACCGGCCAGACCGAACCCGCCGGCAATGCCTTCAAGATGGCCATCGAGAAGGATCCCAACTATGCCGACGCACAGTATCAATACGGTGTCTACCTCCTGTCGAAGGCCACCACCACCGCCGACGGTAAAGTCACGCCGCCTCCCGGAACCAAGGAAGCCTTCGCCAAATACATCGAGCTCAAGCCCGATGGCCCCTTCGCCGAATCCGCCAAGGGCATGATCGCCACCCTCGATGCCACCGTACAGACCGAGTTCACCAACCCTGATGCAGTGAAAAAGCAGCAGAAAAAGTCCAAGAAGAAGTAAGTGGTCCGAGCCTTAATCTACGCGCTGATTAGCATTGTCGCCATCTCGTTCCTCCGGATGGTGATCGGAATCATCACGAGAGGCTTCTCCGATCTCATGAAAGAGGAAACGGAGGCTTCGCGTTCACAGCAAGCCTCCGCTTCGTCTTCCAAATCCACAAAACCCCCACCAACCCGCGGCGAACTCAAGGCTTGCCACGCCTGCGGCACCTACGTCGTCGCCAGCCAGGCCCTCACCGCCTCCTCCAAAGGGGAAACCGTCTACTACTGTTCCCAGGAATGCAAGGCGCGCAACGCCGCCTGAGCTAACTGTCAGCCGCGCCGCTCACCGAAGTCACAATAACCTGACACCTGCACTCCGCTCACTTGCGTAACCCCTTTGGATTCGACCGTTCGCCTTTGGCACAGCAATTGCCCCAATCACAGTGAGGGCAAAAGATGGATGCCCCCGCAAAACGGATGCTTCTCCCGCAAAACGCGCCGGGCGGAATCATTCGGCCTGGATTTGGCCGGGCTACGGGGTGCGCGGCATCCTTCGATTGCCGCATCTTTCCTTCCGAGCGAGGCCGTCTCGCGAACGGCCTCCCACTAATCCCGCATCATCTCCTCCCAAGTCACTTCCCGCCGTACATCCATCGCCATCCGCCCCAGAATCGCTGTCAGTGTGCTCTCCGCACCGCGAATCGCGCTGTTCTCCGGCCTCCCGTCCGCCACCCGTTTCACAAACGCCGCCACCGAATCAATCGTGATATTCCGCGGCGATTTCTCCGTCACATCATCCTCGCGTCCTTTGAAGTGCCGCCAGAAATTCTCCGACGTCTCAATCATCCCCTTCTCCCCAAAAAACTGCTCGGTCACATGCCGGTAGTTGTTCGCCGCCAACGTCGCACCCAGCAGCGATCCCTGCACCCCATCGGCATATTCGAATGCGACGAAATTATGGTCCCGCGTATCCCCACTCCGTTTCACCGTGCTCCCGCCCGACCCGATCGCGCTCAGCGGATGCCCGCCCAGAAACCAGTTCAGTACATCGATGCTGTGCACATTGTTCTCGACAATCAGATCCCCGGAAAGATCCTTCCACGCATACCAGCGCTTGATCTTCTCCTCATCCGTCATCGGACGCGCCGCGGGCAGGCTTGTCGCCGCCGCCCCGCCGGCCTTCACGAAATGCGCATGCCCCATGCGAATCCGCCCGATCGCCCCTTCGTCCGCCAGCTTCTTCGCCTTCAAATACACCTGCCCGCTCCGCCGTTGGAATCCGAACATGATGTTCAGCTTCCGGTCCGCCGAATCCGCGGCCTTGATGATCCGCTTGCACCCGCGCACATCCATCGACGCCGGCTTCTCAATATAAATGTGCTTGCCCGCCTTCACCGCCGCCTCGAAATGCTCCGCGTGCAGAAACACCGGAGTTGCAATGATCACCGCATCCACCTCGGGACTCGCCAGCAGATCCCGTAGATCCTTGTACGTCTTCGCATCCGCCGCCCCGATCTTCCCCTTCGCCTGCTCCATCTTCTCCGGGTACAGATCGCACAAAGCCACAACCCGCGCCGGAGTATTCTTCGCCATCTCCGTGGCCACGTACGTCCCGCGATTTCCTGATCCGATCAGCCCCACCCGTACCGCCGAGTTGGCCGCCGTCCCCGTCACCACCGAAGCCGACAGCACAGCCGCCGACCGCAATACATTCCGTCGCGTTGTCTGATCCATGTGTCTCCTCAATTCATTTGCCCCGAGGCCTTCAGCAATGTTTCATGCAGGATTAATTCGTGGTCGTAGGATAGCTCGAGCGGTTGCCCGCTCTGCAGCGCCCGCGCCATTTCCTGAAAATCCCCTTTAAATCGCGGTTGCGGACCCAGCTCAATCTCCTGCCAGCCGGCCTTGTACGGCCCTTGCGCCTTCCGCATTCCGATCCGCATCTTCGGCCGTGCCCC
>CALFYN010001029.1 GCA_937952345.1 uncultured Acidobacteriota bacterium | reverse complement strand
AGCGATGTGCAGATTGGCGAAGGCCAGATTATGGGTTGGTCCCCGGACGGGAAGCACGTTGTCTTCTCGAGCTACGTATCGGGCACGAACGGTATCTATCGAATGGCTGTGGATAACGGGAAGGCAGCGGGTGCGGCGGAACTGGTCCGGTTGGCGCCGGGGAAAACCGTCCCGGTTGGCATCGATGGCAAGGGGACGCTCTACTATGTCGATAAGGACTTCCAGATCGATGCGTTTACGGCCGGAATTGATGTAGCGAACGCGCGATTTACTACGGAACCAGAACGCGTCACGAAGCGCTACGAGGGGCGGAACATGGCTCCGCTGTGGTCGCCGGACGGGTCGAAACTGGCGTGGTTCGGGCTGAAGGATTTCATGAACGCGTACATGGTCGTGATCCGGGATTTGGCCACGGGGCAGGAGCGCGACCTACTGATGCAGATCCCCGCGCCGTTTCGCAAGTACCCGACTTGGCAAAGCGACGGATCGGCGTTCCTGTTCGCCAAGGGTGACCCCTTTAACCCCATTTCCACCACGCTGTATCGCATCGACGCGGGGACGGGCGCCGCATCACAGATCCATGCAGATGGGCGAATCACAGACTGGTCCGGTGACGGCACGAAACTTTACAAAGGAGATTGGCCCAAGAACGATCACTTTGTTTGGGATGCCAGGACGGGGCAGGAAACCAAGCTTTTCCATGACGAATCTTCTTTTCAGCGCGAGATGACGGTTTCGCCGGATGGCAGCAAGATGGCCTACGTGGCCCACTATGACGCTCCGGCGGGGAGTCCGGATTTCTACGGCGATGTTTTCATTCGGGTACGCGACCTGGCGACAGGGGAGAGCAAGGATCTGGTGAAGGTGCGCCCCGCCTGGTACGGCCGCATGATGACCTGGACGCCGGACGGAAAGTATCTGCTCTACGTGACGGAGCCGTATTACGGAGGGACGTTTGATTCCACGCAGATCTGGGTTGTGCCCGCCGCGGGCGGCGAGGCGAGGAAGATGGGTCCGGAGTATAAGGGGCGGGTGTTTGGGCTGCGAGTTTCCCCGGACGGTAAGAAGATCGCCTATGACGTGACCGAGCACACCGATAAGATGTGGGCGCTATCGAACTTCCTTCCGCGGTAGTGCCGGGAGGTTGCAGCTTCTCCTTGACAGGTTAGGAGAGAGCCCGTATACTCTCCTAAATGAGTAAGGAGAGAGGCAAGGCGGAGCTGCTTCCCGGAACGCTAGACATGCTCATCCTGAAAGCCGTTTCTCTGGGCTCGCAGCATGGGTATGGGATCCTGCTGCGCATCGAGCAGATCACGAACCAGGCGTTGACCATCGACCAGGGGGCGCTGTATCCAGCGCTGTACCGCCTGGAGGACAAGGGATTGCTCACGACAGAGTGGGGTGTATCCGAGAACAACCGGCGGGCCAAGTACTACACGCTCACGGCCGCCGGGCGCAAACGCTTGGGCTCGGAAATTGAGGGGTGGAACAGGCTGGCTGCGGCGATCGGAGCGGCCATCAGTGCGAAACCGGCAGGAGGGTGATTGGATGATTTCCACATTGCGGTCGTTGTGGCGGAGGGTGGCTGGGCGCAGCCGTTGGGAGCGGGACATGGCGGAGGAGTTGGATTTCCACATCGAGGCGCGTACCGCGGATCTGGTCCGGCAGGGACTTTCGGAGGCCGAAGCGCGGCGGAATGCGCGTTTGGAATTCGGGGGTGTGGAGAATTACAAGCAGCTTTGCCGGGAGACCTCGTGGGCCGCGCGGTTGGCCGATGAGTGCGGCAGGAATCTGCGGCTTGCCGTACGTTCGCTGGCGAAGAACCCCGGCTACACGGCGGTGGGTGTGGTTTCGCTCGCCCTGGGCATTGGCGCCAATCTGGCGATCTTCAACCTTGTCGAGAGGCTGCTGCTGACCACACTCGCGGTACGCGATCCAGAGGCGCTGTTTCAGACCGGCAGCATTCAGCCGGACGGGCAGTTCAGGAACTGGTCGTCGTATGTACACTTCGACAAGCTGCGCAGCAATAAGGATCTTTTCGAGGGTGCGCTGGCGTGGTCGCAGTGGACGCGAGAAGTGGAAATCAACGGCAACAACGAGCAGATGCTGGTTGCCTTTGTGAGCGGGTCGTATTTTCCGCTGCTGGGGGTGCAGGCGCAAATCGGTCGAGCGTTCACGGAGAAGGACGATGCTCCGGGAGTGGCCAACATCGCGCTCATCGGGCATAGCGCGTGGGAGCGGTTTTTTGGCAGATCGGCAGACGTGCTGGGGAAAAGCATCCAGATTAACAAGGTGCGTTTCGAAATTGTGGGCGTCGCCCCGCCGGGTTTTCACGGTACTATGCCGGGGGATCCGCTCGACGTCATGATCCCTCTTCACGGCAATCTCAACTTCAACAAGGGTGCCATCACCGCCGAAGGAATGATGTGGCTGAAAACGATGGTGCGGTTGAAGCCGGGCCTCGGTCTGGAAGCCGCGAGGAGTCTCTACCGGGATCGTGCACAAGAGGACGGCAAGGAGGTACGGGCCAAACTCGGAAGGCTGGACAAACCGGCTCCGGCGACGATCGTCCCGGCGGGCAAAGGATATTCGGAGATTCGCAACGAATTTTCCAGGGCCTTGCTCGTCTTGATGGCGCTTGTTG
>CALFYN010001028.1 GCA_937952345.1 uncultured Acidobacteriota bacterium | reverse complement strand
GCACGAGACGAAGCATTCCTGGTTCTATCGTGTGACCGAGGGTTTCTTCAATGCGCTGCTGCGGTTCTATGATGTGACGCTGGTCTGGGCTTTGCGTCACCGACTGTTTGTGGCTTTGATGTTCTTTGTTGTGCTGGGTGCAACGGGCTACCTGTTCATGATCATTCCGAAGGGCTTCATCCCGGAGCAGGATACGGATCAGTTGTCGATCGTAACGGAGGCGACGCAGGGCACCAGCTATCTGCAAATGGCGGAGTATCAGAAGAAGGCGGCGGCGGTGGTGGCGCAGGATCCCGATGTCGATTCGCTGGTGGCCACGGTGGGTGGGCCCTCGGCGTCGGCGCTGGGCGGGCCGAATCTCGGGCAGATGGTGGTGCACCTGAAGCCGCGCAAGCATCGCGAACATCTGGCGGGAGAGATCCTCATTCGCGTGCGGGAGCAACTGGAGGAGATACCCGGCATTCGCGTCTACCCGCAGGTTCCGCCTACCGTGCGTGTGGGCGGGCAGTTGACGAAGAGTCTGTATCAATTCACAATGCAGACGCCGGATAAAGAAGAACTCTACGAATACACAGCGAAGCTGGAAAAAGATCTGGCGCAGAACCCGGCCTTGCGGGACGTGACCAGCAATCTGTTCATTGCCAGCCCGCAAGTGATGGTGAACATCCAGCGCGACCGCGCGGCGTCGCTGCAGTTGAATGTGCAACAGGTGGAGAACGCGCTGTATGATGCCTACGGCCCACGCTGGGTATCCACGATCTATTCCAACGTCAACGAGTACAAGGTTCTGTTGGAAGTGCTTCCGGAATTGCAGTCCGATCCGAATACCTTGTCGAAGCTGTACTTCAAGGCCGGCAGCGGGAAGCTGATCCCACTCGACGCGCTGGCGAAGTTGAACATGGAGACGGGGCCGCAGGCGGTGAGCCACTACGGGCAGTTGCCATCCGCGACGATTTCCTTCGACGTGGCGCCGGGCTATTCGCTGGGGCACGCCAGCGACGAAGTGGCGCTGGCGGCGGCGCGCATTTTGCCGGATACGATCAGTACGGCGTTTCAGGGAATGGCGAAGGCGTTCCAGGGTTCGCTGACGAATCTCTGGGTCCTGCTGATGATCGCCATCATGGTGGTGTATCTGGTGCTGGGGATTCTCTACGAAAGCTACATTCATCCGCTGACGATTCTCTCCGGATTGCCGTCGGCGGGGTTCGGCGCCTTGCTTACGTTGTATCTGCTGGGGATGGAGTTGAACATTTATTCCTTCGTCGGGCTGATCATGCTGATCGGTATCGTAGAGAAGAACGCCATCATGCAGATCGACTTCGCACTGGACGCCGAACGCCAGGGCACGCCGGCGGAAACGGCGATCTACGAAGGTTGTCTCATCCGGTTTCGGCCCATCATGATGACGACGATGGCAGCGCTGCTGGGCGCTGTGCCGATCGCCGTGGGATATGGCGCGGGCGGGGAAGCGCGGCAGCCGCTGGGTGTCTGCGTTGTGGGTGGACTGCTGTTCTCACAGTTGGTGACGCTGTATCTGACTCCGGTTTTTTATTTGTATTTGGGCAATGTGCAACGCGCCTGGCAAGCTTGGCGGTCCCGGAAGCGGGGCGCGGGGGAAGCCGTTCCCGTGGCATAGCTATTGCGGGATGCTCCTTGCTGTGATGGAATGAGTATCTCGAATCGGGAGGATAGCATCGCAATGCGAATCAGCCGGCGCGCCGCCATGCGCGCTTTTCTCGGATGGACGGCCGCGTCGCCGCTCTCCATCGGCCAGGATTACAGTGATCCGCTCTACGGCCCCATCAACATCTTCGACTTCGCCGCGGCGGCGAAGAAGAAACTCGATCCCATGGCTTGGGACTATCTGGATGGTGGCTCGGAAGACGAGCAGGCATTGCGCGACAGCCGCGACATTTTCAAGCAGGTGATCATCCGCCCGCGCATGCTGGTGGACACGCATAAGATCGATCTGACCACGGAACTGTTCGGCCAAAAGCTGGAGTATCCCATCATTCTCGATCCGGCAGGCGGGAAGAACTGCTTCTACCCGAAGGGCGAAGAGGCGGTGGCTCTGGCGGCCAACAACGCGAAGGCGCTGCACATCACCAACGGCGGCATCGACGATATTCTCGAATCGGGGAAGGGCGCCAAAGTGTGGTGGCAACTCACCACCGGCGGGCAATTGCAGAATCAGCAGACGATGCGCAGTTTCGTGAAGCGTGTGGAAGCACAGGGTTGCAGCGGCATCTGCTTCACGGTGGACATCATGCATGTCTCGCATCGCGAGCGCGATATGCACAACAAACTGGAGCGCAGTTGGTGTGAAAGCGGATTGCCGAAACGCGATGCGCAGGGGCGCATGCCGGAGGCAAAGAATCCGTGGCGGGCTGGCCTGTATCCTTCGCGGCCGAATCCGTTGCCCACATGGAACTCTCTGCGCGAATTACGGCAACTGACCAAGTTGCCCATCGTTGTGAAGGGCATCCTCATTGGGGAAGACGCGGCGCGCTGCGTCGATTTCGGAGCGTCGGGGATCATCGTATCGAGCCATGGTGCGCGGCAACTGGATCATGTCGGCTCCACACTGGAGGCGCTGCCCGAATGTGTGCGCGCGGTGAATGGCCGCATTCCGGTGATGATCGACGGCGGATTCCGGCGCGGCACCGACATTCTCAAGGCGCTGGCGTTGGGCGCGAAGGCTGTCGCCATCGCACGGCCTTATCTGTACGGCATGGCGGCCTTCGGCCAGCGCGGTGTGGAGCGCGTGCTGGAACTGCTGAAGACCGAACTGGCGTTGAACATGGGCTTGGCGGGGGTTCCCAACATCGCTTCGATTGACCGCAGCCTGGTGCGCTTCCGGAGTGAGATGAAGTGGTAGCACTGGCGTTACTGCTGTTGACCGGTACGCTGCACGCTCAGGATGGCGCGGTGTTGTTCGCTCCCGCACATGAGAGCGTCGTGAGCCCGGGTCCGCTGCGCATCATCGGACGGGCCGCCGGCAAAGCATCCTTGACGTTGGATGGAAAGGTGCTGACGACGGTTGCACCAGCGCCAGGAGTGGTGCTGGCGGAAATCCAGATCGCCGAGGGGCGTCACGAACTGATCCTGACCGGCGAAGATGGCGAAGCGAAGGTTTCCTTCTTCGCGGGAAAAGAACATAGCGGGTGGAAAACGTTCCGGCCGCATCCGCCCGGCCTGGTGGCCTGCGACACCTGCCACGCCGTGAAGAACGGCGAGTGGGCGATGAAACGAGCCACGCTTTCGCCGCTGTGCCATTCCTGCCATAACCTGGAGCAGTTTCCGAAAGTGCATGCGCCGCACAATACGGGAACGCTGGTCGATTGCCAGAACTGCCACTATCCTCACGGCTCGGCGGCCGGCAAACATCTGCGCATGGAGAAAGCCGTGGCCTGCAAACAGTGCCATAGTTGAACGCAGTTATCATAGATACATAGATGCCCCAACCGAACGGAGGCCACGCGCCTGCCCTTGTGCTGTTCGACATCGATGGCACGCTGCTGCGCCGCGCGGGACCTCATCATCGCGAAGCCCTCATGGAAGCCGTCCGCCATATTGCCGGAATCGATGCCAGGATGGACCACATTCCCGTGCAGGGGATGCTGGATGGGGACATCCTCGCCTGGATGTTGCGTGACGCCGGCATCGGAGCAACCCGCATTCGCGAGTGGATGCCAAAGCTCACGCGCCGCGCGCAGTGGATTTATTCGCGCCGCTGTCCAGCCGATCTTTCCGACAAAGTATGCCCTGGCGTCGTGGAGTTGCTCCGCTTGTTGCGGAGCCAACGCCTGCTGACGGGTATTGTCTCGGGCAACCTGACGCAGATCGGCTGGAAGAAGATGGAGCGGGCCGGACTGAAAAAATACTTTCGCTACGGCTGTTTCGCCGATCGTGGCTCGACCCGAGTCGAGCTAGTGAGACTGGCCGTGGCCGAAGCGCGGGCCGAATCGTGGATCTCACGACGCACGCCCATCGCCTTGATCGGGGATCATCCCAACGATATCGAGGCGGCCCGCCGCAACGGGGTCCGGGCGATCGCCGTAGCTACGGGAGTAGTCAGCAAGGAGGAACTCGCCGCACACCAGCCCGATTTGCTGGTGGAAGATCTGCGCAACCTGCCTATGGAGTTTATTACCGCGTGAGTCAGATTGAAGCGCAATCGCTTTCCGTCAAACGAGCCGAAGTGGAGTGGCACAATTTCGCCAGCTTCGGCCAGCCCGAACGTGCCCTGGAGGTGTATGCGGAGGAGAATCGCCGGCGATCGCTGGTGATCCAGCAGCATGCGTCCTTTATTGGCCCAATGACGCCGTTTCTTGAGATCGGTTCGGCGGCGGGCCATTCCAGCTACATGATGGCCAACGAATTCGGCGCGCAGGGATTTGCCCTGGATATTTCGGCCGATGCTCTACGGCACGGCATCTACCTGATGGACCAGTGGCAATTGCAGCATGCTCCCGTGCGGGTGGCGGGCGATGCCGCGAATCTGCCGTTCCGCGATGGATCGCTGCGATTTGTGATGGCGTTCCAGATGCTGAGCCAGTTTCTCGGTATGGAACGGGTGTTCGAAGAGGTGAAGCGGGTGCTTGCTCCCGGTGGCGTGTTTCTGTTCGCCGAGGAGCCTTTGAAGCGGATGCTGACGCTGCGGTTGTACCGCTGCCCGTACTACGACACGATGAAGCCGTGGGAGCGCAAACTCTACGACTGGGGCCTGCTTGGCTACTTTGTGCGCGATGTGATCGGCGCGCATCAGGAAGAGAGCTATGGTATCCGGCAAAACCACACGATCGGGCTGAAAGAGTGGCACGAGATGATCAGGCGCCACTTCGCCGCGCAAGAGTATCAGATGTTCGTTCCGGAGCGTGGCTGGGGGGAGCGTATCGTGAAGCGCGCCGCGGTGAAACTGGATCCCTACGGGAGCGAATGGCGCGCGGCGAAATTGCTAGGCGGGACGCTGGCCGCGGTCTGCAAGAAGGCCGGTGAGCCGCGACAGCCCGCCGCACCGATGTCGCAGTTTGAGTATTTCCTGCGTTGCCCCGATTGCCACGGCGATCTGGCGCGCAACGCGGAAGAGTCCGTTTACTGCACCCGTTGCGGCTATGTTGCGGCGCTGGAGGGCGGGGTCTACAATCTGCTTCCATCGAAAGAGAAAAAGGAACTCTACCCAGGCGACAGCCCCGATCTCATCGACTTCTGCCTGCCTTCGCACGAGCAGCGGTTACTGGAAGGCTGGTACGAACTGGAGGGCGTGTTCGGGAACAAGTACCGTTGGATTGGGGAGCGGGCGACCGCCCGTTTGGAGCGCGTGCGCGACATTCCGCAGCGCATCCGTATTCGCGGATCGGCGCACGAAAAGTCCTTCGAGCGCGGGCAGCAGCCCCACCTTCGTGTGATCGTGAATGGCGCGCCGTGCGGCGAATGGACACTCGACCGCACGGGCCTATTTGTGCTGGAAGCCGACGTGCCGCCGGCACCGGAGTATCGTGTGGAGATCCTTGCCTCGCCCGTGTGGCAGGCTCCCCCCGATGACCGCAAATTTACTGTCATCCTGAGCATGCTCCGCCTGATCCCGCGCGAATAACGCGAAACTGTTATAGAATCATGCCAATCTTCAAGCCAAGGAGTTCGGGATGCGTCTTCTTGTTTTGCTTGCGTTGGCTTCCGGGGCAGTCTGGGGTCAAACCGCTTCAACACAGATTCTGGGATTGGTGACAGATGCCACCGGCGCTGTAGTGCCGAATGCCACTGTTACGGCCAAACGCGTGGAAACAGGCGATGCCCGCACCACGCAAACCAATGAAACGGGTAACTACATTTTCCCGCTCGTCGATTCGGGAACCTATGAGGTCACCTGCTCGGCGGCGGGCTTCAAAACAGAAGTTCGCCGAAATGTTCCGCTGGAACTAAACCAGAAAGCCCGTCTCGATTTTCAACTGGAAGTCGGGCAGCAGGCGGAAACCGTGGAAGTGAGTTCGGCCGCACCTCTTTTGAAGACGGAAGACGCTACGCTCGGCTCCGTCGTCGACCACCGGCGCATTGTCGAACTGCCCCTGAACGGGCGCAACTTCGCGCAGGCGGCCACGTTGATGCCGGGAGTTGTCTACGGCTCGGCGCGCATGGGTGTGGACGGCAACGCCACCATCGGAACGCGAGCGATGCCGGGACAAATCGTAGGCATCTCCGCTAACGGGCAGCGCGACGCCAATCAGAACATAACTCTCGATGGGGTCTCAGCCACGGATGGATTCAAGTCGTCGATGCTCTTTGTCCCTTCCATCGAGGCCATTGAAGAGTTCAAGATCCAGAGCGCCGTCTACTCCGCCGAATACGGCATGAACTCCGGCGCGCAGGCCAACGTTGCCATCAAGAGTGGCACGAATAACTGGCATGGCACCGGCTTCGAATTTCTGCGCAACGACACCATGGACGCGCGTGGCTTCTTTCTGGCTCCCAGCCAGACCAAGAATAAACTGCGACGCAATCAGTTCGGAGGCGTGTTTTCCGGACCTATCCGCCGCGACAGCACCTTCTTTCTGGTGAACTACGAGGGGCGCCGCGAACGGCGCGGAACGCCGTCCCGCACGGCTGTCCCCACCATGGCCATGCGCTCCGGCGATCTTTCCGAAATCCTCCAGCCCGGCAACCGTTGGTATCCGCGTGATGCCAACCCGGCAGCCACCCGAGCTATCCGCCGGCCCGGCGACACTGCACCCTTCCCCAATAACATTATTCCTCGAAGCCAGATTAATCCCGTGTCGTTGAACATCCTCACGGCAACGAAAGGCACGCCACTCGAAGAGGGCGGCTTCATGCGCCAACCGAACTTCGACACCGAGGCGAGGGCGGCGGGCTCGACGTTGAACCTTGTAGGAACCAGCGATCAGGAACTCGACTCGAACCAATACCTCACCCGCATCGACCACCGCATCAACGACAACCAGCGGCTCTTCGGACGCTATGTCCTGGTGCCCTCGCGCTGGCTGAACAGCCCGCTGCAACGCGTGAACCAATTCACGACGCAGTTCCGCGCGCAAAACATCGGGGTGGGGCATTCCTGGATGCTCAGCCCGCGCGTGCTGAATGATCTGCGTGTCGGCTACAACCGCATCCGAGCCAATCAGGTCGCCTTTCAGACGAACACCGATTTTACGCACCGCGATCTCGGGCTCGACATGCGCGTGACCGGTGACGGCAACCGTACGCTCACGCCGCGCGAAGAAGGTCTGCCGAACATCAATATCACCGCCTTTTCGGGAGTCGGTTCCGGCAACGTCACATTCAACACCAATGAAACCGCGGAGGTGGCGGACTCGGTATCCATCAACCGCGGCCGGCACAACTACAAATTCGGCGGGCAGTGGCGGCACAGTCCAGTGGTGAATGAGGCATCGAACTTGCCTCGCGGGCAGATTACGTTCTCACCGGATATCACTGGAATCCCCGACGCTTTCGGCGCATTCATGCTCGGCGTTCCGCTCAATGCCAACTCGGCGGAAGGCGTGCCGACCAACGACATGCACCAGGAAAAGTTCGGGCTCTACTGGCTCGACGACTGGAAAGCTACATCGCGCCTCACCATCAACTATGGAGTTCGTTACGACTGGTACGGCGCGGTCACCGATGCCGGTGGCCGCATCCGGAATCTTTCCTTTGCCAACGCCGACATGCGCACCATCAACGGTGTTTCATATCCCATGCTGGTGCCGGACCCGTTTGTATCGAAAGCGCTGTATGACATCAATACAAGGCAGTTCATGCCGCGGCTCGGCATTGTGTACCGCTTCGGAGAGCGCATGGTGCTGCGCACCGGATCCGGCCTTTTCTACTCGCCGCAGCAAACCAACAACTTCAACATCCTGGGGTTGAATCCGCCGCTGTCTGGATCTACTGTGTTCCAGAATGATCGGACCAGACCCACGGCCACGATTCAGAATCCATTCGCGGGTTCGCCGGCCGGCGCCGGTCCCGCGGCCATCGTGATGCTGGGCTGGCTCAAGGCCGATCGCGACAACCGTTCCATGTACCTCAACAACAAGATCTGGCAGTGGACGCTGGAACTGGAGCGCAGCTTCGGACAGAGTTTCGTCACGGGAATCGCCTACGTGGGCAGCGCGGGATCGCACCTCGATATGCCGGTCCAGAACGGCAACAATCCCGATCCAGCGCTGGGCGCGGTGCAAGGCCGCAGGCCGGTGCAGTTCTATGTCGATTCGCGAAACCCCAATCAGTTACTGGCGTTGGGCACGGTGCGGCGTCTCGAATCCTGGACCAACTCAAACTACCACGCCATGCAGCTGCGCGCGGAAAAGCGATATTCCGCCGGGCTCACGTTCAATGCATCCTTCAATTATCAGAAGGCCATGTACATCGGCTACGGCGTGAACGAAGGCGGGCCGTTCGGCAATTCCTACTCACAGAATCCCCGTGATCGTCTCGCCGATTACGGCCGCTCTCAAATCGACCAGCGCTTCCGTTATGTGTTCTCGCATGTCTGGGAGATCCCATGGATGCGAAAAGCCAAGGGACCAGCGGGCTGGGTGCTGGGTGGCTGGTCCATCAACGGCATCATTCAACTCACATCCGGTCTGCCCGTGACCGTTTCTCAAAACGGCGACTCACAGAACACGGGCCCATCGTCGTTTCAACGTCCACATGTTGTCGCGGGCAGCCCTGTCAACCGCGTTTGGGAGAACCGCTCCATCGACCGCTGGTTCAACACCTCCGCCTTCGTCCGCTCCAAATGCGACGGTTGCGCCGGCGAAGGTCTCTTCATGGGCCCTCTTGGCTACGGCAATGCCGGAGTGTCGCTATTCGATGCACCCGCGCAGAAAACGTGGGATTTCGCCTGCTTCAAGGAGTTCGTCCCGAAGGAGGGCCACCGCATCCAGTTTCGCTACGAAGCTTTCAACTTCCTCAATACGCCGCAATTCAGCGCGCCCTCACGCGCTCTCGGAGCAGCCGACTTCGGCCGCATCGGCGGCACGATCGTCAACAACCGCGAAATGCAGTTGGGCCTGAAGTATATCTTCTGACCGGAGACGGATGCATCCGGCGCCATCCTGGCTTAGAATCAAGGTGAATCAGATTAACAAGTCTGAAAGTCTTTTTCTGTTCCGGGGGTCTTCACATGCGCCATTCATTTTTATTGGTACTAATCTCTCTGGCAATCGCCTCCGCGCAAGATCCGCGCGGATTCATCCGCGGCACCGTTATGGATAATTCCGGCGCCGTGGTGCCGGGAGCAAAAGTAAGGGCTATTAGCGGCGAAACCGGTGTTTCCGCGGAGGCGGTGGCTAATGAGTCCGGGTTGTACAACGTTCCCTACCTGATTCCCGGTTTCTACAAACTCACCGTGGAGCAGTCGGGTTTCAAGTCCTTCGTCCGCGACAGAATCGAAGTTCGTGTCAGCGAAACTGTCGAGGTTCCTGTCCAACTCGAAGTCGGTGCGGTTACGGAAACCGTGGAAGTGAGAGATGAATCGCCTGCCCTGGAAACGGCCAGCGCCTCGCTTGGTCAGGTGATTGACCAGCGCCGCATCAGCGAGTTGCCACAACGCGGTGCGAATCCGCTGGAACTGGCTTTGCTCACGCCGGGCGTGGCCAACACGACCAATCTCCGCTTGAGGAAATCCATGGCTCCAGAGGCGACATCGGACATCAGCGCGGATGGCGCCGGGCGATTCAACAATGAATTCCAGATCGATGGCATCTCCAACACGGCGGCGGACCGCGGCCGAGGCTACGCGCGTGTTGCCTACTCGCCACCTGCCTCCGCGGTGCGAGAGTTTAAGATGCAGACGTCAGCCTATGATGCGAGCGTCGGCCACACGATGGGTTCGGTGCTGAACGTCAGCACTGCCAGCGGCACGAACGAACTGCATGGAGAAGCGCACTGGTGGCTGCGCCACAGCGTCCTCGATGCGCCGAATTTCTTCAACAACAAGAACAACACCCCGCGGCCGGTGTATCAGGACAATCGCTATGGGGTGTCTGGAGGAGGGCCGATCGTGCTGCCGCGGATCTACAACGGGCGCAACCGAACGTTCTTCTTCTACGCCTTCGAGGGCAATCAATTCGGTGTACCCACGCAGTTCAGCCGTACGGTGCCGACGGCTGCCGAACGAACGGGCGACTTCTCGGCGTTGTTGCCGCTGCGCAACGCCAACTACCAGGTGTACGATCCACTGACAACGACCGCGGCCGCCAGCGGGCGGTTCCAGCGCCAGCCTTTCGCGGGCAATGTGATTCCGCGCAGCCGTCTTGATCCGCTGGGTGTCAACCTGGCGAATCTATACCCGCTGCCGAACTCGCCGAATACCGCAACCGCCGATGGACGGAACAATTTCTTCAGCGCGCCCAAAGCCATACAGAAGACCTATTCCAACCTGTTGCGCCTGGATCACGCAGTCAACGGGAACCATCGCATTTTCCTGCGTCTTCACTACGATTTCTGGAAAGAAAACAAGAACCACGACTTTCTGAACGAAATCAACGGGATTCATCAGAACCGGCCCAATCGAGGAGTTGCACTGGACGATGTACTGGTGCTGAGCCCCACTACGGTGTTGAATCTGCGCTATGGATTCACGAGTACGAAATGGTGGCAGTATCGCACTTCGCGGGGGATTGATCTTGCCGGGTTGGGCTTCTCACCGCAACTCGTAGCGCTGACGGAGAAGGGCCAGGCGCCGCTGCCTCGCATCTCACCGGGTGCGTTCTCGCAGTTGTCCTGGTGGGAGAATCCGGGCGATGGGGTGAACTCCAGCCTCACCCACTCCTTCACCGCGAACATCACGAAGCTGATCGGCAATCACTCGCTGCGATTTGGCCCCGAGTACCGCGTGTATCGTAGCTTTAACAACCGTCGCCCGATTGGCGTGGCGCCGGATCTGTCATTCAACAACACCTATACAAGAGGTCCGCTGGACAATTCTCCGGCAGCGCCCATCGGCCAGGATCTGGCGTCGATGTTGCTCGGCATTCCCGCCGGCAGCATGGAGCAAACAGCAAACTCGGCGCTGCAGAATCAGTACTTCGGACTCTACCTGCAGGACGACTGGAAGATCACTTCGCGGCTGACATTGAATCTCGGCCTACGATACGAACTCGAAACCCCCGTCAATGAGCGGTACAACCGGCTGGTGGCGGAGTTCGATTCCACGACACCCAACCCCATCGACGCGCAGGCTCGCGCAAACTACACACGCAACCCGATCCCGGAACTGCCGGTTGCCGCATTCCGCGCCTTGGGAGGGCTGACGTGGGTCAACCAGGGGGGCATCGGCCGCAGTCCATATCTTGGCGAGAAGAACAACGTCATGCCGCGCATCGGCCTGGCATGGCAGATCGCGCGCCAGACGATTATCCGCGCTGGGTATGGTCTTTTCTATAACACCCTGGGCGTGAATACGATTCTGCCTTTGCAGACCGGCTTCACACAGGCGACACCGATCCAGGCGTCGCTCGATAGTGGCGTCACCTACCGTGCCACAACAGCGAACCCGTTCCCCACAGGACTAATCACTCCCCGTGGTCCGGCCGGCGGGCTGGAAACCAACCTGGGGCAGACGATCAACGCCTATTTCCGCAACAACAAGCAGGGCTACTCCCAGCGCTGGTCGTTCGGCATGCAGCACGTGTTGCCGGGGAATTTTCTGGTGGAAGGCTCCTACGTTGCCAATCGCGGAACGCGCCTGGATGTCACCCGCGAAGCGAACGCAACGCCGGCCGAATACCTCAGCCGATCTCCCGTGCGCGACCAGCCCACCATCGACTTTCTCAGCCGGCAGTATCCGAGCCCGTTCCGCGGCACCAATCCAATCTACGGAGCAAACATCAGCCGCGCGAACCTGCTGCGGCCCTTCCCGCACTTCGGCTCTATCACGCTGGAAGAACCGGGTGGCTACTCCTGGTATCACTCCTTCCAGTTCCGATCCGAACGCCGGTTCGCGCAAGGGTTCACGTTCCAGATGGCCTACACATGGTCGAAGGTGATGGAGGCGCTGGAGTTCCTCAACAGCGCCGACACGCGGCCTTATGAGAGCCTCAGTGCCTTTGACCGCCCCCACCGCATCGCCGGGAGTGGCATTTATGAAATCCCAATTGGCCGTGGGCGGCGTTTCGCCAGCGGCATGCCGCGTCCGCTCGATTTCTTCGCCGGGGGCTGGCAGATTGGCGCGGTTGTTGCCGTCCAGTCCGGCTCGCCGCTCGGATTCGGAAATGCCATCTTTGCTGGAGACATCCAGAACATCGCGCTTCCTTCCGGTCAGCGTAATGTCGATCGCTGGTTTAATACAGATGCCGGGTTCAACCGCAACGCCAATCAGCAACTCGCCAGTAACTATCGCCAGTTCCCGTTGCGTTTTGGCGGCATCCGCAGCGATGGACAGAACAGTTGGGATTTCTCCATTGTGAAGAACTTCCCCATTCGCGAATCGTTCCGCGCCCAGTTCCGCGCCGATGCTTACAACGCCTGGAACAAGACCAATCTCAACGCACCGAATACGACGCCAACCAACACCGCTTTCGGAAGAATCACTGGGACCGCCGGTGACGCGCGCAACTGGCAGATGTCGCTCAAAGTGATGTTTTGATTTATCGCTTTTTCCCCGCGAAAGGCGGCGGAGAATACACGGCCATGATCTCGGCCAGCATCTCGTCCCGGGAGCCGTAGCGCGACTCTTCATAGCAGCCGAGCGGGTTCTCCAACACGTGCACCAGGCACTTGTTGCAGTAGGTGCACGGCTTCGGGGCGCGATCCAGGCCATCGGCGAACATCCGCACCAGATCGCGATTCGCCACCAGCGGACGGGCGATGGACACCGCATCGCATTGGCCTGCCGCGATGGCATTGCGAATGAAGGAGGCGGTCTGAAAGCCTCCCGTGCAGATTACGGGGATACTCACTACGGCGCGAATTTTGGAGGCGTCTTCCAGGTTAATTCCCTCGATCGTTTCTCCTCGGGCATTGACCCACGCGAGGCGGAAAATCTGTCCCGCCGGCGAAGCCAGTGTGAGGTAGTTCGCCAGTTCCCGCTTGCCGCTGGAAATCATGGTGTCGAACGTTTGCACGGCCGTTTCCACGGGCATGTCGCCGGGCGGATTCTTCGGATGCGGAAATGCGTTCCCCGCGGAAATGTGCAGCGCATCCACAGAGGCCTCTTCCAGCCATTGGGCCACTTGCAGCGAGTCCTGGAGCGTCGTCCCTTCGGGCGCGAAAGGCTGCATGGCGTTGTTGAAATCGCGTGCGCTGAGCTTCACCTGCAGATGAAAATCGGCGCCCACTTCCGCGCGGATCGCCGCAACCACCTCCAGAAGAAATCGCGCGCGGTTCTTCAATGACCCGCCGTATTTGTCTGTGCGGTCATTGATTGCAGGGCTGAGAAACTGGGTGATAAGATAGCCATTGGCTCCATGCAACTCCACCCCATCGAGCCCGGCTTCGCGCGCCCGCCGTGCCCCGGCCGCGAACTCGCGAACCACTTTCTTGATGTCGGCGGCGCTCATGGCATCGGCTTCGAATCCGTGAGCCGGATCAGGTTGCGCGGTGGAACTTAAACCCTTCGGGAACTCAACGCCGGTGATATCTCTTTGTCTGCCCGCATGACTCAGTTGCAGGATGAACTTGCAGTCGTGCGCATGCACGCGCTTCCCCAATTCGCGCCAGAAGGGGATGCGTGTGTCGTTGTCGATGGTGGCGTAGTTGGGCATGATGCGCCCGCGGATGGACACAGGGACGAAGGACGAAATGATCGCCCCCACACCGCCTTTGGCGAACGACGTTTCCCAGTTGATGCGAGCCTGATTGCCGGAGCCGTCGTAATTGTCAAAACGCCCGGATATGTTCGAACGGAAAATCCGGTTCTTGACCTTCAGATTGCGAAAGCCCAGTGGAGTGAAAATGATATCGGCAGGCATTGGACGCCTCCTTTGCCTTACAGCGTACTATCAATTTCTATCGCTAGCGACGGCTCTAAACGCCATTGGCGCCCGTGTAGGGTTCGGTGGTCTGCATCATTTCGTCCCACGTCACCACGGTGCGCCGCGAGGCTGCCATGCGCCCGAGAATCGCGGTCAGGTTGCTGCGCACGGCTTCCTCGGAATTATTCACGGGCTGACCCGTGCGGATGCTCTCCACGAACGCTTTCATATTCGCCACGGCTCCGTCCTTGAACGTGGGATCCTTCTCCGCGCCCGTCCATTTCACCTTGCCGCCAATCCGCACCAGTCCGTTGTAGTGCGAGTCAATATCGCCTTCCGACCCGTAGACGCGGATGCACAGATCGCGATAGAAATGCGTAAACTGCGCGG
Source organism: uncultured Acidobacteriota bacterium (assembly GCA_937952345.1). Taxonomy (GTDB): domain Bacteria; phylum Acidobacteriota; class Terriglobia; order Bryobacterales; family Bryobacteraceae; genus CADEFT01. The sequence goes on along the minus strand of CALFYN010001028.1, from coordinate 10,976 downwards.
AACTGAAATCCACCTTCACTTCCTTCGGATACCAGTACGTGACGATGTAATGATCGGAAACGTCGCCCAGTTTCCGTGCATTCTGTCCGCACGATCCAAACGCGCTCAACGGGGCGGATTGCAGATACCAGTTGGCGACATCGATGACGTGGATGTTCTGCTCCACGATGATGTCGCCGGACAGCCGCTTGTTGTGCAGCCAGTTGCGCAGTGTGGCATCGGCGGTGCTCATGCCCGCTGTCTGATGATAAGGAGTCCGGTTGGCGTGATAGTAGACGTGCCCCAATACCGGATTGCCGATCTCTCCGCGATGCACGCGCGCCGCTGCTTCTTGAAACACGGGTTGCGCGCGCGTCTGAAAATCGACCAGGAAGCTGCGTCCCGCGGCCTTTGCCTTCGCGCCCGCCGCCAGAATCGCCTTGCAACCCACCACGTCCGTGGCCACCGGCTTAGCGAGGTAGACATGGCGGTTGTGGGTGACGCCGGCCATCGCCTGCTCCGGATGATAGAAGGGCGGCGATTCGATCACGATGCCATCCAGCTTTGAAGCCGCCAGCTTTTCGAATGCGTCCAGGCCCACGAAGGCCCGGGAAGCTTCCACCTTATACTTGGTGCGAGCCGCGTCAATGGGTGCTGGAAACGCATCGGCAAGCGCCGTGACGCGCGCCAGCGTATGCTCATGAAAGAGGTCGGTGACCCAGTTGCCGCGGCTGCCGCAACCGATCAAACCGAGTTCCACTGTTGAGTTCGCCTGAGAACCGAAAGCGGTTTTGGCGCTAAGAATGAGAAGGCCGGATTGGATGATTTCTCTGCGGTTGTTCATAAAAACCTAACCGCGCACTATCTTAACTCCATCCACCATCGCTTTCAGCTTCCTCCGCGAGGCCCAGCGCGCCGTCTGGCTTAACCCGCAATCGGGCGCGAAGGAGAGACGCTCTTGCGGGGCATACTGCAAGCACCGCCGCACACGGTTCGCCACCTCTTCGGAGGTCTCGATGTAGTAGCTTTTGACGTCGATGATTCCGACGGAAACATCGCGATGTTCGGCGAGTTTTTCAATCACATCGAGTTCGGCAAACTCGCGGCTTGCCATTTCCAGATGCACTTCGTCGGCGTGCAGTTGATGAAACGCGGGAAACAGCGGCGCATACCGGCGTGGCGCTACGGCCCGCGCTTTGAAATTGCCAAAGCAAAGATGTGTGGAGATGCGCGCCATGCCGCGGATGAGGCTCACTGTGCGGTTGAAAATGTCCACGAATCGCATCGGGTCGTGGAGGTGTGCATAGCAGCTCATCGACGGTTCATCAACGCAGATTTCCGTGCATCCAGCCGCCACCAGGGCGCTCAATTCGCGCTGTACCAGGGGCAGCAGCGCCTCGGTAATCGCCCACCGGTCGGCGTAATCCGCATTCGGCTCCAGCCGCCCGCTGAGGGTGTAGGGCCCGGGCACCGACATTTTCAGCACCGGCCCTTCCGACGCCAGCCGCCGCAGCCGCCTGTATTCTTCCACGCACCCCAATCCGCGCGGTGCGGCCAGCGCTCCGCTGATCTTGTGCTTTCCCCGTTGATCGTGCGCGGGCGGGCCGAATCGCCGCCGCGGTAATGGCTCCCGTTCGATCCCTTCGATGAATCCGTAGAAGGAGAGATTGAAGTCGAGCCGCGTCTGCTCCCCGTCGGTGATGACGTCGAGTCCGGCCGCCATCTGATCGTGGATGGCGCAGGTCACCGCATCGTCGAGAATCTCCGAAAGATCATCGGCTCCAAACTGGCCCAGGTGATGGGTAGCAAATTCCAGCCATGAAGGAAACGGGTAACTGCCGATGACGGTGGTGCGTAGTGGGATCGGTTGCATGGAGTAGGGCAGGCACAATGCCTGTTCCTACAGCTTTAGCACACGGATGGACCCGTTCGAAGTATGCAGATCGAGCAGTGGCCCGCCTTCGCCGATGTTTCCCTCCATTCGGTTTTTCGATATCGCACCCTGTGTCTTCACATCGAACTCCGTCTGGATGCTCGAATTGGATGTGCTTGCCTTCAAGCGAGCCGCGGCGGAGGAGGGCAATTTCACGGTCAGCGTGGAGTTGCTTGTGGAGGCAATAATGTCGTTGTTCTTCAGGCTCTCCACGGCCAGTGTCACCCGCCCATTGGAACTGGTGGCCCGGATGGGCCGCGTTCCCGTGGCCTCCACAATGCGCGCATCGATGGGTCCGTTCGATGTCGTGGCTTCGAAGAATCCGCGGATGCCATCCGCACGAATGGCTCCGTTGGAGGATCGCAGTGAAGCACCGCCCTGAAATTCGCTGAGATCAATGCCGCCGTTCGAAGTGGTCACATCCAAGTCCCCTCGGAAGGCCGTCGCGCGTACCGCTCCATTCGACGTTCGCAGCTTTGCTGTTGCCTCCAGTTGCTCCACGCGGATGCCGCCATTCGAGCTCACAATACGATCGAGCACGACTTTGCGCGGCACGCTGAGGACATACTTGACCCCCAGATTTCCTCTCCGCTCCACTGGGCGCACGGTCTTGATCCGCAGCGTGTCCGGCGTGGAATCAATGTCGATCCGAATGGCATCCAGCAACTCGCGCGTGGCGGCGTGCTTGGTGCCGTGAATTTCCACGGACTCCTTGTCCCACCCCATAATCTCAATCGATCCGTTGAAGTTTTCCAACTCAATGCGCCCGCCCGATTTCAATGCGTGCGTATAGTGGAAGTCCTCTTTTTCGCGTGCAACTCCGTCGAAATCGTCGAAGTCGCAACCCGTGAACGTCAGAGCCACGGTCATCAGCGCGGGTACGGCCATGCGATGCATAGAGTCCTCCTTCTTGCTTCGTCAGTAATACGAGCGCGAACCCGGGGATGTTCCATGGTACCCTCAAAATTTGGGCACAATAGTGCTCCACCCCCTCTTCTATCTTTGACAACGACATCCATGAGAAAACTGCTTGCACTGAACCGCGGCGAGATCGCTATCCGTATCTTCCGGGCCGCCAATGAGTTACGAATCCGAACCGTAGCCGTCTATTCGAAAGAAGACCGCCTTAGCCTGCACCGCTTCAAAGCCGATGAAGCGTATCTGATTGGCGAAGGCAAAGGCCCCGTGCAAGCCTACCTCGACGTCGAAGGGATTGTGGCTCTGGCGGCTGAGAAGGAAGTCGATGCCATCCACCCCGGCTACGGATTCCTTTCCGAGAACCCCGCCCTCGCACGAGCCTGTGAGCAGGCCGGCATCACCTTCATCGGACCTAACCCCGAACTGCTCGAACTGCTCGGCGACAAGCGAGCGGCCCGCCAACTGGCGCAGCGCGCGGGCATTCCCGTGGTGCCCGGTACGGAGCAACCTCTCAACAAGGTGGAAACGGCCATGGCTCGGGCGGGCGACATTGGTTTCCCGCTGATTGTGAAGGCAGCTTTTGGCGGCGGTGGCCGGGGCATGCGCGTCGTGGAGAAGGCGCAGGATCTGCCTGCGCGATTTGAAGAAGCGCGTCTCGAAGCAGGCAATGCGTTCGGCAACGATGCGCTGTTCATGGAGCGCTACATCCGCCGGGCTCGCCACGTCGAAGTGCAGATTCTCGGCGACCGGCACGGCAATATCCTGCATCTCTTCGAGCGCGATTGTTCCGTGCAGCGGCGCCACCAAAAGGTAGTGGAAGTAGCCCCCGCCGTGGGACTCAAGGACAGGGTGCGCAACGCGCTTTGCGAAGCCGCCGTCGCCCTTGCCCGGGAAGCCGGTTACTACAATGCGGGCACGGTTGAGTTCCTGGTGGATGCCGACACCGACGAATGGTACTTCATCGAGGTCAATCCACGGATTCAGGTGGAACATACGGTCACCGAGATGGTCACCGGCATCGATATTGTGCGGGCCCAGATTCAAGTGGCCCAAGGCCTGCGCCTCAATAGCAAGGAGATGGCGCTGCCCGCACAAAATGAAATGCGCCTCAACGGCTTCGCTCTGCAGTGCCGCGTCACCACGGAGGATCCGGCCAATGGCTTCATCCCCGACTATGGGCGCATCCATACCTACCGCTCTCCGGCCGGATTCGGTATCCGCCTCGATGGAGCTTCCGCCTACGGTGGCGCTGTCATCACACCTTACTATGATTCGCTGCTTGTGAAGATGACGGCCTGGGGGCCGCAGTTCGACATCGCCTGCCAGCGCATGGACCGTGCCTTGCGCGAGTTCCGTATCCGCGGGGTGAAGACAAATATTCCGTTCCTGGAGAACGTCGTCAATCATCCCAAGTTTCAGTCCGGCGAAGTGACTACCGGCTTCCTGGATGAACACAAAGAGCTCTTCAAATTCGCTGTCCGCCGCGACCGTGCCACGCGCCTGCTGAAGTTCCTCGGCGAAGTCATCGTCAACGGCAACGCCGAAGTAGCCAACAAGCCGAAGCCCGCGGCCATTCGCGAAGCCGTTCTTCCGAAGCACGACCTCACCGAGCGCCCGGAGGGCACTCGCGACCTGCTCAACAAACTTGGTCCCGAAGGCTTTGCCGAGTGGACGCGCAAGCAGCGCCGCCTGCTGCTCACCGACACCACCTTCCGCGATGCCCACCAATCGCTGATGGCGACGCGCATGCGTACTCACGATATGATGCGCATTGCCCACTACGTCTCTCACCACCTCGCCAAGCTGTACAGCCTGGAGATGTGGGGTGGCGCGACGTTCGATGTCGCCATGCGCTTCCTGCAGGAAGATCCCTGGAGCCGGCTGGCCCGCCTCCGCGAAGCCATTCCCAACATCTGTTTCCAGATGTTGCTGCGTGCCTCGAATGCCGTCGGCTATACCGCGTACCCCGATAACGTGGTGCGCGAATTCATCTACGTTGCCGCCGAACAGGGCATCGATATCTTCCGCGTCTTCGATTCGCTCAACTGGCTGCCCAACATGAAGGTGCCCATCGAAGCCGTGCGCAAGACAGGCCGCATTTGCGAAGGCGCCATCTGCTACACCGGCGATATTCTCGATCCCAAGCGCGACAAGTATCCGCTCACCTACTACGTGAAGATGGCCAAGGAACTGGAGAAGATGGGCGCGCATGTGCTGGGCATCAAAGATATGGCCGGGCTCTGCAAACCGTATGCCGCCGAAAAGCTCGTCCGCGCATTGAGAGAAGAAATCGGGCTGCCCATTCACTTCCACACGCACGACACCAGCGGCATCAATGCCTCTTCCATTCTCAAGGCATCCGAAGCCGGAGTCGATGCCGCCGATGCCGCGCTGGCATCGATGAGCGGCACCACCTCGCAGCCCAATCTGAATTCCGTGGTGGCCGCGCTTGCCAATACGCGGCGCGCCACCGAACTAGATATCGACGCGCTCAACCAATGCTCTGATTATTGGGAGACCGTCCGAACGTATTACACGCCTTTCGACAGCGCCCCGAAGTCCGGTACCGCCGAGGTCTACCTGCATGAGATGCCTGGCGGCCAGTACACCAATCTGAAGGAACAAGCGTCGGCGATGGGATTAGGCGACAAGTGGCCACAGATTGCCCGCATGTACGCCGATGTGAACATGGCCCTTGGCGACATCGTCAAGGTGACGCCGTCGAGCAAGGTCGTCGGCGACCTGGCGCTGTTTCTGGTGAGCCACGGCATCACCATTCAGCAGTTCCTGAACCTCGGCCCCAATCACTCCATGACGCTGCCGAACTCCGTCATCGAAATGATCTCCGGCGATCTGGGTGAACCCGATGGCGGCTGGCCGAAGAAGATCGTCGAAGTGGTGCTGAAAGGCGGGAAGCCGCGCAAGGGGCGGCCCGGGGCGCACCTGCCCCCGGTCAATCTGGCCGATGCCGCCGCGCAGGCGGAAAAGAAAACCGGACAGAAGCCCAGCCGCACGGATCTCATGAGCTACCTCATGTACCCTGATGTGTACACGAAATTCGCCAAGAATCGACAAAGCTGGGGTGATGTAGAAGTTCTGCCGACCCCGCAGTTCTTTTACGGAATGGAGAAGGGTTCGGAAATTGCCGTCGAATTGGAAGCGGGCAAGATTCTGATTATCAAGTTTCTGGCCATCAGCGAACCCCATCCCGATGGTTCCCGCACAGTGTTCTTCGAGTTAAACGGACAACCGCGCGAGGTAAACGTACGGGATAAGAGCTTGCAGGTCACTTCAGCCGCGCGCGAAAAGGCTGATCCGTTGCAGGAAGGCCACGTTGGCGCGCCCATTCCCGGCGTGATCAGCAGCGTGGCAGTCGAACCCGGGCAGAAGGTGGAGAAGGGAGATCGCGTGCTGGTGATGGACGCGATGAAGATGCAGACGACAGTCTACGCGCCGGTCAGCGGAACGGTGAAGAAACTCACTGTTGCGGTGGGTCAAAGTGTGGAGCCGAAAGACCTTCTGATGGTGATTGCCTGACGGTCTGCCAGCGGCTGCCGAGCAGCACTTCCAGGTCGAGCAGGAAGCAGGGGCGCGAGCGGCCTCGCCAGACTCCGCGCGCGTATTTGCGATAGGAATGGCTTGGACGATGGGGGACGGGCCGGATGGCGGTTTCGCCAATGATTGCCGAGTCGAGAATGGAATCTACCAGCAAGATCACCGCATAGTTTTTGAGTGCGATCGCCATGGGGACTTTGGCGGAAGGCGGCAGGGAGAACTTCCGTCTCAAATCCAAGGCGTAGCGTGGCGTGACGGGATGCGGCAGGATGCCGGTGATGCCGTCCGTGCCGGAGGGTAGAGGCAAAAAGGCTGGGTCAGGCAAAATGCCGGCCACGGCATCGTGGGCGATGGCAAAGTCGACCGATCCAGCGCGAAACAGCAGGTAGCGGCATTCGGTTCCGCTGTCACGCGCCGTCCCCTCACGCATGGACTCCGTACGGGCGCAGGCACTGCCGCAAGCCGTCCGGGTTCGGATTGGGCGCCATGCAGATCTGGATTTCGATGCGCTCTTCTTTCCAATTGAACGGAACAACCACCCATTCCCTCTTGCCCATGCTCCGTTTCACGAAATTCCGGCCATACAGCACCGTGGGGATGGAGAGAAGCATTGGGCCCAACACTTCTTCCAATTCCGTTTTGACATTGCCCAGAATCATGTTCGTCATTTCCGCCATCGCATCCAGGACTTCTTCATCCACCGTGTGGTGTTCGGCCATCAGCAGGGCATCGGCGATCGCGCAGGCCATCGGCGCCGTGCAGAAAAAGCTCCCGTTTCCCACCCAAGTGCCGGCGAAGCCGATGAGCGACAAGATGCCCGCCGCCGCCACTGGCGGTTCCGTTTCTGAATAGGCATCCAACGGCACGATCTCCATGCCCAGCATTGTGCCGAAGACGTCCGTCGTGGCTTGCCTCGCGATACGCACCAACTGATCGTGGTCGAAAGTTTCTTCCATCTTCCTTCTCCGAATAACGGACTTGCGTGCCTGTGCCCCTCGCAGGAACTACACGAGCCCCACCAGTTTCTCCTTGATCTGATCCGCCGTGAACGGCTTCCGCACATATCCCGACGCACCCAGGTTCACCGCCTCCAGAACCTTGTTCTGACTCCCCTCCGTCGTAATCATCAACACAGGCAGGTTCTTCCAGTCCGCGCTCGCCCGGATCTGACTCAGCAGTTGCAGTCCGTCCATGTTCGGCATGTTGATGTCGGATAGAATAAGGCCCACTTTATGCTCTTTCAGTGACGCCAAAGCCTCCACGCCATCACCCGCCTCGAACACTTCCCCGATGCTCATTTCCGCCTGTCGCAACACCCGCTGTAAAATCTTACGGATCGCGGCTGAGTCATCCACGATCAGGACATCAAACGGCATTTCCCTCACCTCCTACAGTGACTACACCCCACTCATCGGATAGAGGGAGTGAGACTTGAAAAAATAGTTCGAGCGTCGTTCCATCCGCACTATCGAGGTCATAGAAACTTTCGATTGGACCTCGCCTCCGCTTCCACGTAACGTTAGGGTATGGTCGAAGTTGCTACCGGCCCCGTGCCGGTTTCCTCAGTCACTCTGCTGCACCGTATCAGTAGCATTGTGAGTTCTGATCTATCGCTAGATGAAATGCTCGGCGAACTCCTGGGACTTACCGTCCAAGTCGCCGGTTGTGATGCCTGCCTTGTCTATCTCATGGACACCACCAGCGGAGAAATCGTACTCCGCGCTTCGCAACTCCCCCACGCCCAGGCTTTGGGCAAACTCAAGATGAAAATGGGCGAAGGCGTCACTGGCTGGGTCGCCGAACATAAATCCGTCGTCGCTTTGGGCGAAAACGCCGGCGCCGACAAGCGTTTCAAACGATTTCCCTCATTGATTGAAGACACCTATCAGGCATTCATGTCCGTGCCGCTCGTTACCAGCGGCGATATCGTTGGCGTCGTCAACGTCCACTTCCGCGCTTCGCAACAGTTCTCCGCCGATCTTATTGCCATGTTGACGTTCATTGGGGAGCAGATGGGCGGCGCTGTCGCCAAGTCCATGCTCGCCGAAGAGAACCGCCGTCTCCAGGAAGAGGCCCTGGAGATGAAACGCCAACTGGAAGCGCGCAAGCTCGTCGAACGCGCCAAGGGGATCCTCATGCAGCGCCACGGCATGAGCGAAGAGGAGGCTTACCTCAAGCTGCGCAACGACAGCCGCCGCAGCCGCCGGGCGATGCGCGATCTGGCCGAGCAGATCATTACACAGGAAACCAGGCTGCGCCAAAAAGAAGCGCCGGCGATCCCGAATTAGCAGGCGCCGTTTCCCGGCCGCATACTCACAGCGCCCTGAGAAACTGCGCGATGCGTGGCCATTGCTGCACGAACGTGATGGCGGAAATGCCGAAGTAGAACACCGAGCATCCAATCAGTCCGGCGATGCTCACCCATCCCGGACGCGTTTCTTTTGGCAGCAGGGTCAGCAGTACGAATAACGTGTGCAGTCCGCTCACGGCAATGGCGATGTTCATCATGACGCCGCTCGCCACCGCCAGCATGAGCGGGTTCGGCGTAATGCGGAGGGCAAACAAACCCCACACGCCGTAGGCCACAAGGATTCCGTAGTAGATGTATTTGACCTTGTTGCCTTCGACGCCGCGTAATTTCCCTACGCCCATCCAGATCACATCCGTCCACCGCCGGCACAAAGTGTCCAGTTGGCTCACTTGTGTCGGCGCCATGATCAGGAAGCCGCACAGTAACGTCAGGAACCAGAAGATCTGCCCATGTTGCGTGGCGATGGCCTGGGCCGACAATGCAGCCACCGAGTTGCCGTCCACCGCTTTGACGCCGCGCACGAATTCATAAGAAAACATTGCCGGCAGCGCCATCCCCAGAAGGCACCCGGGCGCCCACAGCCATAGCTGATCCCGTTGGATGTGTTTCAGCCATCCGCGCCACCGCAGCAGGTTGCTCTCCGTCAACTCAAACGTTTTGCCCGTATGCGTCAACCGGATATTCCGCCCGCCGATGGCGCTGGGAATCGCACCCACTTTCGGGCCCATTCCCCACCCTTTGTCGCGAGCGTAGTTGGAAAATGCGCTGTTGTTCATCCCGCCCGATCCGGCCACCGCCGCAAACGCCGCCAGCGTCGCCCAATTGAAGTCGCCTTCGGGCAGGCGGCCGAACTGAAACAGGCCGCTGCCGATCTCCCACCACGTGGATGGGGAAACGAACAGTAGCACCACGATTCCCAGGTAGGTGAGAATCAGCACCAGTTTCGTCACCATCACCTTTTCCAGGGCGTTATAAATCTTGCCGCCGAAAATCAGCGGCACGAATGCGGTGAGAAAAATCGCATAGCTGAGGCCGCGTACCAAGCCGTCATCCGCCGTCGTCGGAATGCGTCCCAGAATCACGGCGGCCAGGGGCACGGCTGAGTTCGACGATAAATATGGCCAGACGCCGCCGAGGTCGAACAATAGATAAAAAAATGTCCAGAATTTCGGCCCCGGCCACGTGCGAAAGAAACCCACGAAAATCGTCTCGCCGCAATACAGCGCATAGCGCATCACCGCGAGGTTGTAGAACACCTGAAACAGGATGGACAGCGTCGCCAGCCACATCACACTGCCGCCGTACTGGGCCGTCACCAGGGGGCCAAACAGCCATTCGCCTCCCCCGATGTTGGCGCCCACCATCAGCAATCCGGGGCCGATGAGCATCTTCCAGTTCTGAGCGAAGTGCGGCGGCGGAGGACCGATTTCGTCCTTCTCCCACACCGAGAAACCTTTGGGCATGAGCCGTTATCGTATCACGCCACCCGCACGTTCAATAACCGCGCCGCGTTGCCGTGATATACCTTGCGCAGAATCGTTTCCGGCAGCCCCAGCCCGTAGATCCTCCACCGCCCCTGCGGTGGCACCGCCGCCGGTGCGTAATCGAAGTACTCGTCTTCCGTTTCCAGAAAACGATAGTAGATCTCGTAGAGCTTCGCCCCGAAGATCTGCTGCGGAGTCTGTATTCCGCCCGGCACGGCATCGGTGCCGAAGAGGATACGGTCCTGGTACTTCTCGAAAAAGCGCCGCGCCGTGCGGGGCTGGCGTCCCAATTCGCCGATGCGGGCTCCGATTTCCACGAAGAAATTCGGATATCGGTCGAGCGTCGCCGCCACATGCCCCAGATTCTCCGCCGAATGGCCCACGTGCAACCCGATGAACTTCGTTTTGGGGTGCCGCGCCAGGACTCTGTCGCGCGCCGCCAGGATCTCCGCGTTCGAAGGAAAATCCCGTCCGTGGAAGGACCAGTCCGGGTGGTTGTTCAGCTCCTCAAACCGTTCGTTGAAGCGATCCGTGGGGAGGAAGAATGCCGCCGGGTCGGAGACATGAATCGCCACCGGAAGAGCAAGCGCTCCACATGCCTCCCACATCGGATCGAAGCGTTTGTCGTCGACTTTCACCAGCGCGCCGGTGGTCATGTTCTCGCGCAAGAACAGCCCCAGCGTCTTCAGCACCTTTAATCCACGAGCGCCTATTCGTTTGGCCTCGGCGATGGCATCGGCCTGGCGTCTGGCATAGTCCGGCTGCATCGCCTCGGCGAACATCGGCTCAGTGAACG
>CALFYN010001027.1 GCA_937952345.1 uncultured Acidobacteriota bacterium | reverse complement strand
AGCGCGGCGTCCACTAGCCGGATGACCTGCTTCACTTCCTGCCGCTGCGGATAATAATCCTCAGTCACAAACAAAGTGAAGAAGAGCGCATCGTAGCCGCCTTCCTTGGCCCGCGACAAATCAAACTGGCCGTCCGCCACGCGCTCCCCAATGTCGCCACCGTGGTAGAACTGCCGGTTCACCACGTGCACGTGGCCATCAAACACGAACGAGCTTTCATGCAACTTGCGCGCACGCTCGGAAACCTGAGCCGTTAAGGGAACCATCGTTAGTATCAAAGTAACAAACCACAGCATCGTTCTCTCCTGTATCTTGATTCTATGCAAATCTCCCGCCGGAACTTGCTCGCGATGGCCGGCTCCGCGCCCATCGCTCTTGCCGTCGAACGCCCCAAGATCGCTGCAATCGTCACGGAATACCGCAAATACTCGCATGGCCAGCACATCGTCGACCGCTTCCTTGAAGGCTACGGATGGAACGGAACGCATCATCATCCACCGATGGACTTGGTATCCATCTATGTCGATCAACGCAACCGTGGAGATCTCACACCGGATCGCGCCAAGCGCTTCCCCACGATGAAGGTGTATCCCAGCATCGCCGAAGCCCTCACGCTCGGCGGATCGAAGCTCGCTGTCGATGGCGTCATGCTGGTGGGCGAACACGGCCGTTACCCGCGCAACGAGAAGCGCCAGACGCAATACCCGCGCTACGAGTTCTTCCAGCAAATCGTGAAGGTCGTCGAATCCAGCGGCCGCGGCATCCCCGTCTTCAACGACAAACATCTGTCCTGGAACTGGAATTGGGCGCGCGAGATGTACGACACCGCCAGGCGCCTGAACATGCCCTTCATGGCAGGTTCCAGCCTGCCGGTCACCTGGCGCACTCCCTCGATCGAGTTCCCTTCCGGAGTCAAGGTCCGCGAGGCGATGTGCATCTGCTACGGCGGCGTCGACAGCTACGATTTCCATGGGCTCGAAACCATCCAGTGCATGGTGGAGCGGCGCAAAGGCGGCGAGACCGGCGTGGAATGGCTGCAAGCCTATCGCGGAGATGAGTTCTGGAAAGCCCACGAAGCGAAGGAGTGGCCCGAGGATCTCTTCGAAGCCGCGCTCTGCCGCAGCCACACGCTCACTCCAGCGCGCGAAGGCTTCAACAACGTGTACCCCACCACGGCCGATTTGAAGCGCATCGTGAAGAACCCGGTTGCGTACCGATACAAACACGCCGACGGAATGATGTGCACCATGCTGCTGATGAGCGGCCTGATCCGCGATTTCAACTTCTCCGCGCGCATCGAACGCCAGCGAGACGTGTTCTCCACACAGATGTATCTCCCCATGCCCGACGGCCGCACCACGCTCGCCAATTTCTTCAGCCCCCTCGTCAACAACGCCGAAAAGATGTATCTCACCGGCAAGCCCACCTATCCGGTGGAGCGCACCCTGCTCACCACCGGACTCACCGCCGCCGGCGTCGAAAGCCTCTTCCAGAACCAGAAGAAGATCGACACGCCGCACCTCAACATCCGGTATCAGGCCACCAAGGAATCCACGTTCTGGAGAACATAGCCATGAAGCGCATCGCCATTGTCACAACCATCTACCGCTACCTTTCGCACGCCCAGCACATGGGAGACCGCTTCCTGGTCGGCTATCCGCACAACGGCCGCTGGCACAAGCCGGACATGAAAGTGGTCTCGCTCTACGTCGATCAAAAACCCGACGGCGATCAAAGCGAGGCGCGCGCCAAAGAGTTCGACTTCAAGGTCTACCCCACCATCGCCGAAACACTCCGCTGTGGCGGCGACAAACTCGCCGTCGATGCCGTGCTCATCATCGGCGAACACGGCAACTATCCGCGCAACGACAAGGGTCAGGTGCTCTACCCGCGCTACGAGTTCTTCAAACAATGCGTCGAAGTCTTCGAGAAGGACGGACGCTCCGTGCCTGTCTACAACGACAAGCATCTTTCCTACAGCTTCGAGAAAGCGAAGTGGATGGTCGACCAGGCACACCGCATGAAGTTCCCCATGCTCGCCGGATCTTCGCTTCCCGTCACGTGGCGATTGCCGGATATGGAACTGCCTCTCAACTGCGACATCGAAGAAGCGCTGATGGTCGGCGTCGGCGGTTCCGACCCGATGGACTATCACGCCCTCGAAGCCATGCAATGCATGATCGAGCGCCGCAAGGGCGGCGAGACCGGCATCAAGGCCGTACAGATGATTGAAGGAGCAGCGGTGTGGAAAGCAGCTGACGATGGGCGATTCTCGAAACAACTGCTCGCCGCCGCGCTCTCCCGCAGCGATACGCCGATGGGCCACGCCGTGGATGACGGACGTACGGAAGACCTGATCGCCACTGGAGAGTTACGCCGTTTGGTGAAGAACCCATCGGCGTATTTCATTGAGCACAACGACGGACTGAAGACCACGCTGCTCATGCTCAATGGGGCACTGCGCGATTTCAACTTCGCCGCGCGTGTCAAAGGCAAGGGTGTGCTCTCCACGCAGTTCTTCCTTTCGCCAACTCCGAATGTCACCTACTCGGCGTGTCTCGTCAGCAAGATTGAAGAGATGTTCGCAACGGGACGCGCGCCCTATCCCGTCGAGCGCACTCTCATCGTCAGCGGCATGCTGGAAAGCTGCCTCACCTCGAAGGTGCAAGGCAATCAGCGGCTGGAAACGCCACATCTCGCCGTGCGCTACAAAGCGCCTCCCGGCCGCCACTACGCGTGATCAGTGGGTCATGGAGTAGATGATGTAGTTCAACCCGAAGCGGTAGGCCAGCGCCGTCATCGCTTCGGGATACTCCGGCATGTCGGCGTGTTCCCAGGCATCGCCCACATCCATATTGAAATTGATCGCCACCACCATGCGCCCCTTGCTGTCGTAGATGGCGCGCCAGTACGGCGGCACGTGTTCCGCCCGCACAATGGTCGATCCACCGGGTCCGCGCCGCAGATGCCGCAACCCGGGAATCTGCACCCGCTCGCCGATGTCGTACAGCACATGCAGCAGCGGATTTCCCGGCTCGATGTCCAGAATCGCCTGATCGGGGAACACACGGTGCATCGTCTCGCGAAACACTTCCCACTCCGCCGGCCCATGGAAATCGTCCACCACCAGAAAGCCGCCCCGCTGCAGGTAATCGCGCAAGCGGTTTACTTCCGCATCGCTCAGCCGCCAGTATCCAACCTGCGTCGCGTAGGCCCACGGATATTCGAAGATGCGATCGTCAGTGAGCGGAACATGCCGCGCTTCACCGGTATCAATCCGCGTCAAACGCTGAATGCCTTGCGTGAAATGCATATCGGCTTCCGGCCAATCCTGCATCCACCAGCCGCGCCCGAACCTGCGCCGCATGCTGAAGCCATCCACATATTCCACACGGATGAAGTGAAACTCCTTGTTGCTCGTCTCCGTCCGCACCGCAGGCGC
>CALFYN010001026.1 GCA_937952345.1 uncultured Acidobacteriota bacterium | reverse complement strand
CTGCTCCACCGCGTTCCGCTCTCCCGCCTCATCCTCAAGAACTCCATCCTCGACGACGGCCACTCGCGCCAGCTCTACTGGGAGGCCTTCGCCCGCGAAGGCATTCACCGCCATCGCGTCGATCTGCTCGGCTCCTCCCCGCACCGCGAGTTGCTCGCCGCCTACGAACACATCGACATCGCACTCGACACATTCCCCTACAACGGAGGCACCACCACCTGCGAAGCCTTGTGGATGGGCATTCCGGTGATCACTCAGGCGGGCGACCGGTTCGTGAGCCGCGTGGGCGCAACAATTCTAACCAACGCCGGATTCCCCGCCTGGGTGACACACTCGCCCGAAGACTACATCGAGCAAGCCGCCGCGCTTGCCGCCAACCCGGAGCCACTCGCGCAACTCCGCGCCTCGCTGCGCGATCGCATCCAGCGCTCCACCCTCGGCGATACGGCGCAATTCACCAGGAGATGGGAACATGCTCTCAGAATGGTTTGGCACCACTGGATCCGCTCCGCCGGCTGACGCCCCAACGGAAACCGACATCGATGTCACCACCTGCCCGGCGTGCGGCTATCACATCGCCGTGCTCTTCTACGATGGAGGCCATCAGCCGCTCGCCACGCTCGGCTGGCCGCGCGATGCCGCCACCGCCCAGGCCATGGAAAGACTCCCGCTGCGGTTCGTGCGCTGCGTCGATTGCGGCCACGTCTTCAACGCCGCCTTCGACTACACCCGCGTCCCTTACACCGATCAGCCCAACCGCATGTTCAACCGCGGCCTGCGCTGGAGCCGGTTCCTCGAAGAGCTCCGTACAGACATGCTGTACAGGTTGCCGGAACAGCCCACGGTCGTCGAAATCGGCCACGGCGAAGGCACCTTCCTCGAAGCTCTGGCCGCCGCCCGTCCGCAAGGCCGGTATCTCGGCTTTGACCCACACGGCGCAACGGAATCCCTACACCCCAGCGTCACCTTTCACCGCGCGCTCTTCCATCCGCAATCCGATCTGCCGCGCCTCAAACCCGATCTGCTCATCAGCCGCCATGTCCTCGAACATCTCACCGATCCGCTCGGCTTCGTGCAGGGCCTGAGCTTCGCCGCCTCGCTGGCCGGCATCCAGCCCCTGCTCTATCTCGAGGTCCCCTGCATTGACCGCGCGCTCGATCATCTGCGCACCGAAGATTTCTACTACGAGCACAATTCGCACTTCACCACCGAGAGCTTTTCGCGCATGCTCGCCCGCAGTTTCACCTCCATCGACGCGCTCGATCACGGCTACGATGGCGAAGTGGTCTACGCTTTTTTGCGGCTCAAAGGGCGGCTCGAACATCTCACCCACGCCCGCCACGCGAAAGCATTCGCACTGATGGCGGACTTTTCGCGCAAAGTCATCATTCTCGAACTGGCCAATCTCCATATGTCCGGCAAGCGCGTCGCCTTCTGGGGCGGCACCGGCAAGTCGGCAGCCTTCCTCCAGGCCCATCAGGCCGACGCCGCACGCTTCCCCCTTGTCGTCGATTCCGACCCCGGCAAAGCCGGCACCTACGTCCCCGGAACCGGCCAGCTCATCCAATTCCGTGACGCACTGCTCCAGCAGCCCGCCGAAGTGATCATCGTCCCCACGCAATGGCGCGCCCGCGACATCGCCGAAGAAGCCGCCCGCGCCGGCATCCCCTACGAGTCCCTGTTCATCCCCCACAACGGCCATCTCGTCGATTTCTTCACCGCCCCCCACCCGTACGGCAAACCCTCCTCCCAAACGAAAGAGCCCGCCCTGGTCTAGGACCAAAGCGGGCTCTTCCGCGCTTGCCAGCGTTCACCCAACGTCCAAGCTTTACCCTTGCAGCAGCGACAACACAGCCTGCGGCGCCGAGTTCGCCTGCCCCAATGCCGCGATGCCGGCCTGCAACACGATCTGCGCCTTGGTAAGGTTTGCCGCCTCTTGCGCCAGGTCCGCGTCACGGATGCGCGATTCCGCCGCCGCGATATTGGTCAACTGCGATTGCGCCAGGTTCACTGCGTAGTTGAACTGGTTCTGTCCGCGGCCGACAACGGCCTGCGCATCGCCCAGGATCCGCACGGCCACGGCCAGCGCCGTCACGGCAGCCGTCGCCCCGTCCGTGGTCGAAATATCCAACTGCGATCCGCCATCGAGCTGCGTCGCCTTGGTGATGGCGCCCTGTCCCAGCACCGACGTACCGCTGGTGCCGTCGTAGATGCCCACTTCGCCCGCCGCCGTCGAACCCGAACTGACGCCCACCGACACGCGGAAATCCTTCAACGTGCTCAGGAACCGGATGCCTTCTTCGTTCCCGTCATTATCCTGCTCCTTCACCGCCACCAGTTTCTTGAGCGTGGAATCGGCCGATTGCTGCAACTGCTCGTTGATCGTCCGGATGGCTTCATCGATCGTCCGCGCATTGCGCGCCGTTCCGTCATTGCGCAGCGTGACGGCAAGCGTGTGCTCCAGCCCCTGCGTATCCACCGCCGTAATGGTTACCGTCTGGTCCTGCGCTCCATTACGAATTGTGTTGAAACTGAAGACATCCTTGTTCGTTCCCAACTCGGTGGCATAAGCGCCGCCCGTATTGACCGTGGCCTTATCGGCGTAGTTGCTCTGCCCGGCAACGAAACCTAACGTCGCCAGCGCGCTGTTATCGACATTGAGTAACTCGATCTTCGTATTGGCGCTGTTGGCCGTGATCACCAACTGCCCGTTCACCACCGTGGCCGTCGCCGCCGCGTTAAACGTTCCGTTGCTGTTCAGATCATTCGCGATGGTCGCCGCCGTCGTTGCCGCGTTCTGCGTCAGACTGACACTAACCGTCGAGCCGCCGTTGATCTTGAAGGCGAACTGGTCGTTCGAAGCCGTGATGGCATACGCGCCGTCAATCGTGTTGTAGATGGCATCGGCATAGTTAGCCGAAAATGCCGTGCCGGTGCCATTCGCCGTGGTCGTGCCGAAACCAAAGTCATCCTGGCCCGGCACCAGCGCGTTCAGCCGGAATGCTGTCCCGTTGTTCGATGCAATCTGGATGACGCCGCCCTGGACGCTGGCTACCAGACCCGCCGCCTGCAACGTCGAGTTGGCGTTGATGCCGGCGTTGATCGCCGTCACCGCCGCCGTCACCGTGCCGGCCGTCAGATTCGCCACCGCCACACTCTGCACCGCGCCGCCGCCGATCGAAAACTCGAACGTCTGCGCCGAGGACGTGGACAGAGAAGCGGCCCCGCCCGTCACCGA
>CALFYN010001025.1 GCA_937952345.1 uncultured Acidobacteriota bacterium | reverse complement strand
CCGGCCCGTGCAGCGAGCCGACCACGGAATACTTGCCGTGGTAGTAGATGTCGCAGGGAAATGAACCAAGCGGCATGCGCACCGTCGAGAGGTACTGCCCGTGCCGCGTGAAACGGTCGATCTCGGAGTTCGGCCGATCGGCGATATCGACGCGGGTGGTTCCCGGAGGGATGGTCACGCCGTGGCCGGTGCCAAACTGGCCGGGACCGGTGCCCTTTCCTCCGAACGCCAGGTCATACCAGGCCGCGCGGAACGGACTGGTGCTCTCCACCTTCGCCGTGAGCACGAAGTCCAGGTTCGAATAGCCGGTGGTAACGTACAGCAGTCCATCCAGGTAGTCCGCATCCGTGGGCACAAAGTTGCCGCGCCCGCGGAAGTAGTCATTCGCGATGGGGCTGCCGAGATCCGATTTTCCATCCGGAGCCGAAAGGGTATGCACCAGCTTCCCATCCGTGGTTGTGGTAAATACCTTGGCCGCTTCGTTGGTCGGGAAAGTCAGGAATGCCGAGCCGTCTTTACCCTGCCAGATCGCCGAGTTGTGCAGGTTCACCTTCGCCATCTCGGGAGCCGTCGGCAACATGCGCACCGATTTCATGTCCGCGCTGATCTGAATGATCCCGGCGCCTTTCAGAGAGAAATACGTCTCTCCCTTGCCGGGGCGGCGATCCACCGCGAAGCCACCGTGCGCGCCTTTGAGGACCGCCTGCGCTTCGGCCGGCAGATGGTTGGAGGTATACATCACCCGAAACCGCATCTTGCCCTGTCCGCTCGTGGCAGCCCCTTGCGCCACGCCGGGGCGCGAATCGATACCGAGGAACCAGCCCATGGCCAGCAGCCCCGAAAAGAATGCACTGATTGTGAGTCGTTTCATGCCTCTCCCAGATAGGCAATTACACCACAACTCCAGCAGCATTTGGTAGACCGTCAGCGATGCGGTAGCCTTCCCTTGTATGGACTCGCTGCAATTCCGTCTAGCCACCGACGCTGACCTGGCCATCCTGCGTCCCATGATCATCGACAGCTTCGAACCGATTACCTGGTTCAAGAAACTCGATGCCGGGTTCGGCCCGCTCAACGGCTGCGATTGGCGAGCGCGCTGGCACGCCCGCCTCGACCGTGTGTTCGCGACCCAATTGATTCTCGTGGGGGAGGCCGATGGCGCGATCGTCGCCGCCGCTACGGGCACCGTGGATAGCGCGGCCAAGCTTGGCTTCATCGACTTGCTCGCCGTGCATCCCAATCATCAGCACAAGGGCTACGGCAGAGCGATGTTGCGCGGCATGCTGGACTATTTCCGCCAGTTGGGAATGCAGCACGCGCATTTGGAATGCCTCACGGACAACGACCGCGGTAATGCACTTTACGGCAGCGAAGGGTGGCAAATTGTGTCCACTTCACATCACTGGTTCACCAAGCTTTGAAATGTGGCGTCACCCCCCTTGTTCCCCGTGCCCGATTGCCCTTATGCTGAAAGAAATTCGCTCTCCCGACGGCGGTTGCGGCGTGGTAAAAAATAGTTGCCGGATGGGATTGCATTCGACACGCTCTTTCGGATAAAAAGAATGGGCGTCTACTTTTTTGGGAGGATTCATAGATGGTCACCTGCCCCATGTGCGATGCCGTCATTGATGTGGATGAAGAAGATCTGGATGAAGGCGATCCGCTTAGCTGCGATGAGTGCGGAGCAAGCATCCGGGTTGTAGGCGTCGATCCCATCGAACTCGAATCAGACGATGACGAGGACGATGATGACGAGGACTTCGACGATTTCGACGACGAGGACGAAGACGAAGAAGAAGAGGAAGAAGAAGAGGAAGACTGGTAGTCTCCTCTCGCACAGGCAATGCACCGCCGGCGTATCCTGATCCTTCCGTTTACCGCCGCAGGCGTGTTGAGCGCGCCGGGGAACGCACAGAAACGCAAACCGGATTCGGAAACAGCTCTCCTTGCCGGAACCGTTTTCCGCGACCCTGGTTTTGCCTTCCCCGGAGTGCAAGTCTTTTTGGAACCGGCGCCGGAGGGTAAGCCGTCTGTTAAGGTGAAGAAGATGAAGGCTATCTCCGACAGCCGCGGTGAGTTCGCATTCCGGGTTCCGGCAGTGGCCATGCGATATAATTTGAGGTTTCAGGCAGAAGGTTTCCAGCCGGAAACGAAAGAGATTACGGTCTCCGGGCCCGAGCGCCAGGATATCTACGTCACCCTCAAAGCTGCCAAAGGAGGATCCTGAGTTGCGTTACATTCCTTTCAGCTGCTTTCTTCTCATCACCGGCTTCCTGTTGGCGGAGCCGCAAATCGTTCCCCAGCAGAAAAATCCGCCTCTGTTTCGCGGGGAAAAGCGGGGCAAGGACGATGAAGGCAAGACGCGGAGCCTGACCGGCACGGTGAAGGATACCAAGGACAATCCGGCCTCCGGCGCGGTCGTCCAGTTGAAGGATACAAAGAGCCTTCAGGTGCGATCGTTCATCACCAGGGACGACGGGGTGTATCACTTTCATGGCCTCAGCGCCGATGTCGACTACCAGGTCAAAGCGGACCGTCAGGGCATGACCAGCGATGTGAAAACGCTCAGCGTATTCGACAGCCGCAAGACTGCCGTGATCAATCTCAAACTCGAAGGAAAGAAGTGAAATCCGCTCTCCCGGCGCTGGTGTTGCTGGGTGCCGCGCTTCCGGCTGCCCCTCCGGGGACGTTGCTGGACAATACGGGTTCCCGGCTATCAGTGGCCCTGGATGGGCAGGTCACGGCTGTGGTCTTCATTTCCTCGCTATGCCCCATCAGCAACGAGTACGTGGATCGTATGATTGCCCTGTGGCGGGAGTTCACCCCGCGCGGCGTTCGTTTCCTGTTCGTGAACTCCAACGTCAACGAAAGTGCGCGTGAAGTGCGGGAGCATGCCGCGGTGGCGGGATTCCCCTTTCCCGTCTACCGGGACATTCGCAATGGACTGGCCAACCGGTTGCACGCGACCATAACGCCCGAGGCTTTCCTGTTGGATGCCTCTGGCGCGGTGCGCTACCAGGGGGCTTTCGACGACGCGCGCAATCCGGCGCGGGTAAAAGTGGAATTTCTCAAGGAAGGCATCGAAGCCTTGCTCGCCGGAAAGCCGGTACCGCGTGCCGCGGCCAAGGCCACCGGATGCACCATCAAGAGGGAGAGGAAAGCATCGTGATTCGTGTCCTGTTCACCCTTCTGCTGGCCGCCGCGGCTGCCCTTCCCGCCGGAATGGCCACGGTGACGGA
>CALFYN010001024.1 GCA_937952345.1 uncultured Acidobacteriota bacterium | reverse complement strand
GCAATCCCAGCCATCAGCAACATGGGAAGAATGGTTCTCATGAGTGGCTCCTATTTATGCGCCAGGCGGAACTCGTAGACCACCGGACCGTTCAACGGCACCGGCGATGAGACCACGCTGCCTCTCTGATTCTTGCGGAAGATCAGTTCCTGATTGTTGTTCTGCGCCATCTTCTTGATGTTTGACGGCAATTGCGACGCATCGGCCACCGCCTGCGGCCCCGCCGAGCTATCCACGCATTCCCCGCGCGCCCGCAGGATCGTATCGTCGCACCGCGGAGTCAGCGACGCCATCGCCTTCGCGCTCGTCGGCGTCGGCGGTGGCGGCGGCAGCGGCTTGTAGCTGGTGTTGCGTTCGCCGCCCATCTCCACGGGCGTAATCATCCAGTAGATAATGTCATGCCCCGGAGGCCCATCCACACGGAACGCGCCAGCCGTCGCCGGCACAATGTATTCCTTGCCCGCTTCCACTTTGTTCGCCAGGCCCGTGTCCTCGCGCGGGAAGAGCTTCGTATACGTGCCGGCCGTCCCTTGGTTCATCACGTAAAGATAACCGCTGAAGTTCGTCTGAAAACGGAATCGGACGTAATCGCCCTGGCTGAAAATAAAGCCCGGATCAACCACTTTCCATCCGGCGCTGGTCCTGCGCTCCAGCGTCAGTTCCATGCGATTGGGCCCTTGCTGGAGCGCTTTCGTCTGACTGAGCGCGGGCAACGCCGCCACGGCCAAAAGGGGGAGAAAGGCAGTGCGTTTCATGTGCGTTCCTATTCCATCGGCTCAGTCGTGCTTCAGGGTAATATCCACCACCAGGCGGGCATCCGGCTTGCCGGATTTTTCCACCACGTAAACCGCCGATTCCTTCTTCTCGCTTGCCGGCGACGGCGAATCTTCCACCGTCTCGAATACCAGATCCCGCGACAGCATTTGCGTCCGCAGCCGTCCCACCAGTTGATCGTCAATCGGCCGGATATTCGTCGCCAGCATCGTCCGCTTCGGCGGATCCTTGGGCTCCGGAGCAGCCGGTTTCGCCGGTGCCGGCGCGTTCGTCTTCTTCGTATCCGCCGGAGCCGGAGCAGTCGGCGCGGCAGCGGGCTTCCCGCTCTGGTTCAAATCGTAGATCAGCTTGTCCAGATCCCCAACCGGCTTGCGAGCCATCACCAGGAACAGCCGTTCCTGTCCGCGCTTGTTATCAAAGCGCCACAGCCCTTTCGGCGAAGGCAGAATCTGGGCGTCGCCCGATTCGATAAAGTTCGTGCCGCCGCGCACGTCTTTATTCGGGAACAGCACATCCCAACTCCCCGACGACCCGCGCGCCACGATATACAGGTATCCGTCTTCATTGGCTTCCACCTGCACCCGGATCGCATCGCCCGAATGGAACGTGCTATCCGTGTGCACTTCCATCCATCCATCGGTGACGCGCTTCAGCAGGCTGTAGCGGATGCCGAGCGGGCGCGGGCCAGTGTAGCTGGCCGACACCAGTTTCACTTCGGTATCGGTATAGATTTCCTGCGGCTCCATCACGGGCTGCGGCCGTGTCTTAGTGTTCTTCGCCACAACTTCGCCTGTCTTCTTCGGCGCTGCTTTGGCTACCACCTGTTTTGTGGCGCCCGTGCTCGATTTCTTGGCGGCGGTGACGGCCGCGGGGACGAAAAACAGCTCTCGGGCGGTCAGTTCGGGTTTCGACTGTGCCACCACCAGGGCCGCCCCGGCAAGCACTGCAACAGGGACTAAACTCTTCAAAATCATTTCCATGCTCCTCGTATCCTAGGGGCTAGGCCGGTTGGCCCCTCGCCTCTCAACTATATATGTGTTTTTCGGCAGTGGAAACCATCACCATTACACCTTTGGACGGATTTGATTTCCCAAGGGTTGCCGCAACCGGTTGCCCTCAAACCAGATAGGCGGATTTCCCTGGCGAAAACTGGCATCGCGGCGCGCCAGGCTGCTCTCCCGCCCTCCTCACGGCCCGCAGCATTCATAATGAAACAGGCAGGGCATAGATGAGCAAGTACACTGTCTTCTTCGAGGCGACACCCACAGGATTCAGCGCGCACGTGCCGGACCTTCCCGGCTGCGTCGCCGCCGCATCCACTCTCGAAGAAACCAGAGCACTCATTCGCGAGGCGATTGAGTTCCACATTGAAGGGATGCGCATCAACGGCGACCCCATCCCTCCGCCGACTCCTTATATCGAGGAAATCGAAGTCGCCGTTTGAATCGCCAAGCACCCACCGGATGATCTGAATCGGAATTCCCAAGTCTGGTAACTGCGCCACTTTCGTTCCGCCGTGAGAACCTTGCGCCGTAGAAGGCGCGCCGTTGTAAGACATTCCCGGTCACCCAAAGAGAGGCCATGCGTCTTCGCCAACCTGCACAAGTCGGCCCCGGCGTGAGCGGCTTCCTCATCCCACGGAATCACCGGAAGCTGAAAAGCCGCCAAATCCGCGATCGCCTCCGCCGGCGAATCAACCGCGTGAGAACCTTGCACCGTCTCCGATCCAGGCTCGGAAAACAGCACCGCAAGCAGTGCCGATGCATCCAGAATCAACGGAGCCGTCTTCACG
Organism: uncultured Acidobacteriota bacterium; assembly: GCA_937952345.1. GTDB lineage: Bacteria > Acidobacteriota > Terriglobia > Bryobacterales > Bryobacteraceae > CADEFT01. Next base: position 6,847 of record CALFYN010001024.1, on the reverse strand, counting down.
GCTTGCCCCATTCGCGACGCGCTTCCTGCAATCGTTCCGCCGAGAATTCGTCCACAATCGAGCGGCCCCGCCGCTTGTATTTCCGCAGCCGCTGTTGCACTTCCGCAATCGCCGCCTCGCGAGTCTGAATCCGGATGGTGCCGTCCTCCACCCGGATCAATAGCCCCAACTTTTCACCCTCCTCCCGCGTCACCCCACCCGCCACAACCGCTGCGCCACCAGCCACAGCAACCCCGGAATCACCATGATCATCCCCGCGCTCGTCGCCACCGTATCCGGCGACACCCCCTTGTCAATGAACATCCCCGCCAGCGAACTCGAGATCGACATCGAAATCGTCATGAACGCAAACTCCGACGAAAACACCCGCCCCCGAAACTTGTCCTCCGTATTCAACTGCAGCATCGTCGACGAAAACACCCAGATAATCGACCCGCCCGCATGCGCCACCACCAGGCACAAGCACGCCAGCGCCATCGTCGGCGCATACCCCAGTGCCACATATCCCATCGACGACAGCAGAAACCCCAGCGAGATCCCCACCCGCATCCGCCTCTGATTCGGCCCCGCCACATGCGTCCCGATCGACGGCCCGATCAGCGCCCCCACTCCGCGAGCCCCCATCAGCATGCTCATCCCCACAATCCCCGCCGTCTTCGCGTCCAACCCCGGCACCACGATCGGAAACTTCCGGTCCCCCAGTATCGTGATCAACACCCAGTTCGCCGCCATGAACCCCAGTCCGCACTTCACGAACATCGTCGCCAGCAGCCGCTTGTCCCGCGACACATACCGCACGCCCTCGGCAATCGGAGAAAAATCAAACAAATCCCCAAACCGCATCGCCGGCAGATGCTCCAGATGTGACTCCTGAAATTTCATCCGCGAAATGAAATACGCCGACACCAGGAACGACAGCGAGTTCAGCACGTACACCGCCTGGCTCCCCATCACCGCCGCCACAAAGCCCCCAATCGCCGATCCCGCCGCGAAATTGAACGACCACGTCATCGACGAAAGGCTGTTCGCCGCCAGCGTGTCCTTGCCCTCCGTGATATTCGGAATCACCGCGCTTCGCCCCGGCTCAAACAAGGCCCAGAACACCGTCTCAAAAAACAGCAGCACGTAAATCAGCCACACCAGCTCAAACGATGCCGCCACCAGCATCAACGCCACTACCACCATCCGCGCCACGTCCGCCACAATCATCAGCGTCCGCCGGCTCAGCCGGTCATTCAATACACCCACCATCGGAGCCACCAACATCTGCGGCAGTACTTGCAGCACAAACGCGAACCCGATCGACTTCGCCGCTCCCCCCGTCAGCTTCAACAACTGATCATAGATGGCGATCATGTACATCCAATCGCCCGTCTCGCTGATCATCTGTGCGATCCACAACCTTCGAAAATTCGGATTGTCGCGGATCAGCCGCCAGTATTCGGGATAGGAAATGCGGTCCTGCGGCGCCATCGTTTAGCCGCGCGTGTACAGCCCCATGCGCTGCTTCACCAGGTCCACCGTCGAGTTCGCAATCGGATCCACCCGCTCGCGTCCCTCCGCCAGAATCCCGTCAATGTACCCCGGGTCCGCCGTGATTTCCCGATACCGCTGTTGCAACGGCTCCAGCGCCCCCACCACTGCTTCCGCCACCTGCTTCTTCATATCGCCATAGCGCATGCCCTGGAAATGCTGCTCCATCTGCGCATCCGTCCATTCGCGGAACGCCTGGAAAATCGTCAGCAGATTGCGCACCCCCGCGCCCATCGTGGCGAAGTCCACCGCCGGATTCGAATCCGTCGTCGCCCGCATGATCTTCTTCTTGATCGTCGACGGCGGATCCAGCAGCCCGATCGCATGCCCCGCGCCCGTCTCCGATTTGCTCATCTTCTTCTCCGGATCGTCCAGCCCCATCACCCGCGCGCCCACCGCCGGCAGCCGCGTCTCCGGCATCGTGAACGTATCCCCATACAACGAATTGAACCGCTGCGCGATGTCCCGCGTCAGCTCCAGATGCTGCTTCTGGTCATCGCCCACCGGAACCACGTTCGCCTGGTAGATCAGAATATCGGCGGCCATCAGCACCGGATACTGCAGGATTCCGTCGCCCACCGTCTCCTGCGCTTCCGCTTTCGCCTTGAACTGCGTCATCCGGTACAGCCAACCCAGCGGCGTCGCGCACGTCAGCAGCCACGCCAACTCCGCGTGCCCGTGCACCGTCGATTGCGCCACAATCGCCGAATGCTTCGGGTCGATCCCTGCCGCCAGGAACAGTCCCGTCAACTCCCGTATCTTCGCCCGCAGCGCCGCGGGCTCCTGATACACCGTGATCGCATGCAGATCCACGATGCAGAAAATGCTCTCGTAGTCGTACTGGATATTCACCCAATTCTTCAATGCGCCGAGATAGTTGCCGATGTGCAGATTCCCCGAAGGCTGCACTCCCGAAAGGACACGTGGTTTCATGCTGGTATTGGAATGCGGGATAATTTTTCATCGTACCTTGATGGACACCGCACAAACAAACCCGCACTCACGCACCGTCACCATTCAGAAGCTCATCTACGGAGGTGACGGCCTGGCGCGAGACGGCGGCCACGTCGTCCTCACCCCCTTCGTTCTCCCCAACGAAACCGTCGATATTGCCATCACCGGCAAGGAATCGCAACTGCTCCGCGCCCGCGCCGAACGCATCGCCGATCCCTCCCCGTTCCGCATCGCCCCGCCTTGCCCCCACTTCGGTGTCTGCGGCGGATGCCACTACCAGCACATCTCCTACGCCCACCAACTCGTCCAGAAGGAAGCCATCCTCCGCGAATCGCTGCAGCGCGTCGGCAAGTTCGAACCGCCCCCAACCATCCATATCCTCTCCGGTCCCGAATGGGGCTACCGCAATCGCGCGCAACTGCACTGCGACGGCGGCCGCCTCGGATACCGCAAAGCCGCTTCGCGCCTCCTCTGCCCCATCGAACAGTGCGCCATCCTCTCTCCCAAGCTCCAGGAAGCCCTCGCCACTCTCCGCCGCATGAGCGCCGCCAGCCGCTTCCCCCGCTTCCTCCAGACCGTCGAGCTCTTCACCAATGAAACAAATCTCCAGTTGAATGTTTTAGCTAGCGCCAAGCCCATCGCCCGCCGTTTCTTCGACTGGTGCGCCGCCGAACTCCCCGGCTTCGTCGATGGTCCCCTCCACTACGAAACCGGCGGACACACCTTCCGCGTCAGCCACGGAGCCTTCTTCCAGGTCAACCGCTTCCTCCTCGACGCCCTCATCGAAGAATCGCTCTGGCAGGCGCAAGGCGAATCCGCTCTCGATCTCTACTCCGGCGTCGGACTCTTCACCATCCCCATGGCGAAGCGTTTCGCCAAAGTATCAGCCGTCGAGTCCGGAGCCGCCGCCTGGCGCGATCTCCAGAAAAACGCCGAAGCCGCCGCCGTTTCCATCGACGCATTCCAATCCTCCGCCGAGGACTACCTCCAGTCCAACGGCGCCTCTTGCGACTTCGTCCTCGCCGACCCGCCCCGCGCCGGCCTCGGCAAAAAAGCCGTCCAATCTCTGCTCGATCGCAAACCAAAAAGGCTCACCATTGTTTCCTGCGATCCCGCCACCCTCGCCCGCGACCTCGCCGCCCTCCTCACTCAATACCGCCTTACCCGCCTCACCATGGCCGACCTGTTCCCGCAAACCTTCCACATCGAAACCATCGCCCATTTGGAACGAAACGCATGAGCCTCTTCTTTCTGTTTCTCCTCTACACCGCCCAATCCGCCGACCTCTCCCACCACTTCCAGAACCTCGAAGCCACATTCCTCCTCAAAAACAGCGCCACCCAAGCCATCACCGTCCACAACCCCCAGCGTGCCAAACAGCGTTTCCCGCCCTGCTCCACCTTCAAAATCCCCAACACCATCATCGCCCTCGAAACCGGCATCGCCGCCAGCCCCGATTTCCTCATCCCCTACAACCCCGCCCTCAAACTCGAAGGCCGAGGACCCAACGGCGCATGGGGCCGCGACAACACACTCCGCTCCGCCTATCAAAACTCCGTCCTCTGGTTCTATCAGGAGATCGCCCGCCGCGCCGGTCTCGACACCATGACCCGCTTCGTCCGCCAATTCCACTACGGCAATGAAGACACCTCCGCCGGCGTCGATCACTTCTGGCTCGGCACAAGCCTCAAAATCTCCGCCGAAGAGCAAATCGCCTTCCTCGAACGCCTCAACGCCAACCAACTCGGCGTCTCCAAACGCACCACCGAAACAGCCAAGGACATCATGCTCGCCGAATCCGGCAACGGATGGAAACTCTACGCCAAAACCGGAGCCTGCCGCGAACCCAACCAGCCCGTCGCCCTCTGGTACGTCGGCTTCGTCGAACGCGCCAACGCCACACACTACTTTGCCCTCGAAATGGCCGCCCCCGATTACGAACCCCTCATGCACCGGCGCATCCCCATCACCAAAGCCATCCTCACCGAACTCAAGCTGATCGGCCAGTAGCGCGCCGCACCATCGTCCACAGCGCCACAACAAAGATTGCCGCCAATCCGCCCATCCACACCAAAGACCCCGTCTTCGCCAGGATCACCACCACCGCCGCCATCCCCGCCACCACTCGCTCCCACCACGCCAGCGGACGCCGCGCATGCCCCACCAGTGCCGCCGCCCAAGCCCCCGTCGCCATCATCAAACTCGCAAACGCCAGCACCACCAGATGCACCGGACCCTGTCCCAACAGCGCCCCATCAAATGCAAACCCAAACGGAATCAGAAACAGCACCAGACTCAGTCGGAACGCGTGCACACTGGTCTGCATCGCTCCTGCCCCTGCAATCCCCGCCGCCGCGAACGAAGCCAGCGCCACCGGCGGAGTCACCATCGACAACACGCAGTAATACATCACGAAGAAATGCGCTCCCAGCGTGGCGATCCCCAACTTCACCAGCGCCGGCACAAACAGCACCGCCCCGATAATGTACGCCGCCACCGTCGGCAATCCCATCCCCATCACAATGCACCCCACAATCGTCAGCAGCAGCGCCGCATACACATTCCCCCCGCCGCCTTCAATCAATCGCGCCGAAAACCGCAGCGCCAGATTCGATTGCACCGCCACCGCGATAATCATCCCAATCGCCGCAATCGGTATCGCTACCTGCCCCGCCTGCTTCGCCACTTCGCTCACCGCCTCGCCCCAAGCCTTCATCGAAGGCCGCATCCCCCACCGCAAGTACCCCGCGGCAACACAAACCGCAATCGCCGCGATCACGGCATACGTCGCCGATCTCCCCGCCGCCAGCAAGCCAATCAACACCACCGGCGGCAGCAGCAGATGCAGCCGCGGAGCAATCGGCCGAATCCCCGCAATCTCTTCCTCCGGCACCGTGCCGATCCCCGCCCGCCGCGCCTCGAAATCCACCGTCAGAAACAGCGCGCCGTAAAACGCCGCTGCCGGAATCACCGCCGCCAGCGCAATCTGCCCGTATTCAATCTGCAGCAACTCCGCCATCACAAACGCCGCCACGCCCATCACCGGAGGCATCAATTGCCCGCCCGTCGATGCAATCGCCTCCACTCCCGCCGCCAGATCCGCCGCATACCCGGCACGCCGCATCAGCGGAATCGTGAACACGCCCACCGACACCACATTCGCAACCGCACTCCCGCTAATCGTTCCCATCAGACTGCTCGACACCACCGCCGCCTTCGCTGCCCCACCCGTGAACCGCCCGCTCGCCCGCAGCCCGATATCCAGAAACAATCGCCCGCCGCCAATCACTCCATACGCCACTCCGAACACCAGAAAATAGAACACGAATTGCACCGATGTCTCCGTGGTCACCCCCAAGAATCCATTCGTAGTCATCGTCAGAATCTCTACCAAATCCGCAAAGGAGAACCCCGAAAATCGGGACCACCCCGGAAACCACGGCCCCGCGAACCCATAAAACAAAGTCACCAGCAACAGCGACAACAAAGACCATCCCACCGCCCGCCGCACACCTTCCAGCAACAGCACCGTCAACGCGCACCCGGCCACCACATCCACCGTCCGCACCGCACTCACTGCCTCAATCCGCCCATTCAAAAACTCCGCCGAAGCCAAATAATACAAGCCCACGGCCATCGATCCAACGACACAGACCCCATCCAACACCCGATGCACACGGCTCGACAAAAACAACGCCACTAACGCCAGCGACAAATGCAACGATCGCTCCACCAAAGGCTGCTGCGGCCACACCACAATCGCGAACTGGAACACCAGCCACACCGCCCCCGCGGCAAACAACCCCCGTTTCTCTAAAGCCATCCCTTCTCCCGGTAATACCGCTCCGCTCCAGGATGCAGTGGAATCCCCGTATTCTCCATCCGCCCCGCCGCCGCCGGTTCAAACTCCGCCCATGCCTTGTGCGCCCGCGCCATTGCCTCGCGATTCTCGCATATCGTCTTCGTGATCAGATACGCCACCTCCTCCGCCAGATCATCCCGCGCAATCAGGATCGTCCCGCAATCCGCCGCCGCCACCGCACCCCGTTGCCCTTTGAACCAGGCAGGCAGCGGATCCGGCTTCAGCCCGCGCGCGCTCAGAAACTCCAGCATCCGCCCCGATAGCGGATAAAACACCATCGGCGTAGTCGTCGTCACCTCCGTCAACGTCGGATGCCCGCGCACCGCGCCTTCAAAATAAATATCCGCCCGCCCGTCCGCAATCCGGTCCGCAATCTGATTCACCGCCAGTTCCAAAATCGCCCCGCCATTGCGCCGCACCGTCTCCCGTGTCATCCCCAAAGATTCCCGCACCAGATCAAACACCGCCGGCGGAGCACTCCCCGGCGGCTTGATCACA
>CALFYN010001023.1 GCA_937952345.1 uncultured Acidobacteriota bacterium | reverse complement strand
AACCGCATACTGTTCTCCGATGTCGAGTGACTCATCCAGGTCGCATTCTCTAATCTCCATCTTGCTGTGCACTGCTTCCCGCAACAAATGGACTCCACGCATTCCGTTAAAGTTGGTTGCTGGATAATCCACGGCACAGACCTTAATGCCGAGTTGTGTTTCAACGAACAATCCTAGCAACCCGTCACCGCAGCCAAGGTCCAACACGGGCCCGGACCGCAATGCTCTGTACAGTTCAACCGATGCACCTGCGTTTCGGCTAAGTAAAGAAAAGATGGGTAGCGAGGAATGGGGATACCACGAAGCGCCCCCAATCTGGCGCTTCACGGTGGCAATCTGCTTTTCGTAGGCTGCCATTATGGAGGCCCATTTCCTGAGCTCCGCTTGGGCCTGCGTGATCGCCTGAATTCCACGAATCTTCATGGCCTGGACTTCCCTTCCTCAAAGAAGACAACGAAGTCATGAAATACTTGGCGGCCCACGTAGCCGCTGTAGATGGATTCTCGTTCGGCAATCCCACCGCAGGCGAGACAGACCACAACACATGGCGTCACTGTCGTTCTAGAGTATTTGACCGACTCGTTCTTCACACCGGTGTGCTGGAACCGAATGTCGGGATTGTGCCGCCACAACAGCGCCTGCATAGGATACTCCAATTGAAATTGAAAAATGTCAATGCCGATCTCAGTGCATCCCGTCTGTTTGACAAACTCGACGGCTTGTAGGTAGGCTTCCTTCCGGTTCCATTGGCTCATATCGTTGAAGTACTGGTCCGTGCGGCCGGTGCGTAACAAACTATTGGAACCCTTGAGCGGGCGCACCCAATTCTCTAACAGGTACGGGCGAGTGTTATTCAACAACAGCAGCGCGATCCCAAGGACGGCAGCCATTGGCAGGCGCCCGGCAAATACGGCCGCGGACGGCGCAGCTAAGGCAAGCAGAGGAAGCAGCAGCCGCTGCATGAACGGCTGCCACTTGAGATAAGCGCAGAAAAGCAGAAAACCAGCGACCGTTGCGGCAACGAGTATACCCGCCGGGCGATTGCCTCCTGCCCGGCGTACAGTCGCAAGCATGCCGATGCCACAAAGAACATACAACAGCAAATGCCACCTGCTGTGCGCATTTGCTTCATGATTGGCGTTGCGCGGAGCCTTGAACGGTTCCCCAGGCCACGTAGTTCCAGGATCATTGGGGTCGAGGCCTGCATGCCGGTGGACTGCCGTTACAGTTTCGAACACGATCTGGTTCCAGCGTTCGCTTCTTCCTCCCAGTTGCTCCGATGTATGACGAAGTACATTCGAGATCGTCGCGCCTAGCCCTATGGCGTTGTTACGCCACCGGTAGACTCCATCACCTTGCGCGGAATCAAAGCCAAGCGGGGAACCGCTCAGATCCATGTTCCTGGAATAATGCGGCCCGTTGACCGCCAGCGTCATCGCTGTAACCCACACGAGAATCCGCACCCCGTTCCCGCGAAGCAGGATGATCGCCACAAGAACGGGTGGAAGAAACAAATAGGCAGTCGACTTCGTGAAGATGGCGAGTGCAAAGGCCACGGCAAACCAGAAATAGGATAGCCGAAGCCCGAAGTACACACTCGCCAGCAAGAGCCCCGCGAGAACGCAGTCGTTCTTGGCGCCGCTGGCCTGCAGAACCGCGCCCGGCAAAGTAGCCACCAACAAAGCCGCAAGCCATTGCGCCATACGCGACCCGCCCATCTCCATCGCCACCAGCGAAGCGCCCGCTATCGCTACGAGGTACCCGGAAAACTGGACTACGTTGACCAAGCGGTCATCGCCGGTGAGCAAGAAGCCCTGCAAGGCCAAATACTCGGCAAACGGCGGCATCGAAATCTGGTTGAAATAGACGGTGGGAAAGAAGTGGACCGATTGCTGCTGCAGCCAATAAACCACCCTCGGGAGGTGATACGCCATGGCATCGGCGCTGTTGGGCGCACTCAAAAGCCCCGTTAGGCACACAATACAGACAACTGCGAGCAGCCCCCCACCCAACAGAACTTCCCACCATTGGGGACTGGGCCGCGAAGCGCCCCGAAGGACTTTGTGATATCTCACGGCCACGAAGCAACCAATGAAAATCCAGATCAAGGCAGCCGAAAGTCGAGTGATTCCATCAAAGCACGAAAGCAACTCCACCCAAATGGATATCGTTATCCCAGCTACTAGGTAACACTCAAGAGCGGCTTCCCTCATTGTATTCAGCACGGGAATGCAGTACATCATGCGTTCCCCATGCTTCAGTCAGGCTAGCCTAAACCGAGGAAGGACGCAAAACTGCCATCGCCTTGGACCTGTCCGCAGTGACCGCGAACTCGAGGAAGAACAGAATTAGACCCGCTCTACCAGTGCATCGCTACTCATCTTGACTAGATTCTCCCCACGCCGTCGACTTCCTTTGGTTGCGGCATAGAACTCAAAACGCGACGCCCTTGGCCTCAATTCTGCCGCTTCAAATTAAACTTGACGGTCATCGACTGCCCGTCCTTCTCCGCCTTGGCCTCTCCCGTCATCACATCACCCTCTGCCTCCAGCGCGATCTTGATCAGCGTATCCCCATCATTCACCTCGCAGGTGAGCTTGCTCCCTTCCACCTTCACATTCTCCAGTGGATGCTGTTCGATCTCATCCCGTCCGCCCGTACCGGTCAACTTATCGCCGGTCTGCTTGAAAATCAGCACCGCCGTCGACGACCGGTTTTCTCCGTTACGCATCATGTCCGCCGTCCCGGACCATTTACCGGCAAAATCCGCCGCATAGGACGCCGCCGACACAAGCAGCGCCAGAAGTAGGGTTTTCATGCACTCAATGACGAAAACCGAAGCGTAAATGTTTCCGCTCATGCTCACCCCGTTCCATCGCGTTACAATTTACGGAACTTGGCATATCCCGCGCACGTAACTGAAAAGAGCATCCAAACCATGGAACTGACCATCCGCAATCTGTCCAAAACCTACGCGAACGGCGTCAAGGCTCTCCAGGACGTTTCCCTCGAAATCCCCACCGGCATGTACGGACTGCTCGGTCCCAACGGCGCCGGCAAATCCACGCTGATGCGCATCCTCGCCACCCTCCAGGATGCCGATAGCGGCCAGGCCACCCTCGGCGGCATCGACGTGCTTACTCAGAAACACGAGGTCCGCAAAATGCTCGGCTACCTGCCCCAGGACTTCGGCGTCTACCCCAAAATCTCCGCCCAGGACATGCTCGATCACCTCGCCCTGCTCAAAGGCATCGTCAACAACCGTGAGCGCAAGACCGTCGTCGAAGCCCTCCTCGAACGCACCAACCTCGCCGAACACCGCAAGAAAGCGCTCTCCGGATTCTCCGGCGGCATGCGCCAGCGCTTCGGCATCGCCCAAGCCCTCATCGGCAATCCGAAACTCATCATCGTCGACGAACCCACCGCCGGACTCGACCCCGGTGAGCGCAACCGCTTCTACAACCTGCTCGCGGAAATCGGCGAAAACGTCATCGTCATCCTCTCCACCCACATCGTCGAAGACGTCAAGGAACTCTGTACCAACATGGCCGTCATTCACCTCGGCCGCGTCCTCCTCTCCGGCGCTCCGGAAACAGCGCTCACAGCCCTGCAAGGCAAAATCTGGCAGAAGTCGATCCTCAAATCCCAAGCCGAAGATTACGAAAAGCAATACCAGGTCATCTCCACGAAGCTAATCGCCGGCCGCCCCACCATCCACGTCTTCGCCGAACAAGACCCCGGCGATGGCTTCCAACCCGTCGCCGCCGACCTCGAAGACGTATTCTTCTCCGCCATCCGAGGCTTCACCGGAACCCAGGAGCAAGTCGCATGATGCTCCATTTCCTCCGCTTCGAACTCCGCTATTTCCTCCGCGGAATGATGGTGTGGGTCTTTCTCCTCATCATCGGCGCCATGTTCTTCGGCGCTGCCAGCACCGATAAAGTGCAAGTCGGCCGCGCGCTCGAAAACACCTACCGCAACGCTCCCTACGTCATTCAAACCTTCCACGCCATGGCGTCCATCCTGGTCATGGTCATGGTGACGGCCTTCGTCAATTCCGCCGCCTCGCGCGACTTCCAGCACAACACGCACCAGATCCTCTTCAGCACACCCATCCGCAAGCGCGATTTCCTCCTCGGCCGTTTTCTCGGCTCCGCCATCGTGGCGATGATTCCCCTGCTCGGCGTCTCCCTCGCCATCCTCCTCGCCAAGTACATGCCCTGGGTCGATGCCGAACGCTGGGGCCCCGTCGCCTGGAATGCACACCTCCAAGGCTTCCTCCTCTTCGGAATCCCCAACACGCTGTTCATCGCCGCCATCGTATTCTGCATCGCCGCGCTCACCCGCAGCACCATCACCAGTTTCATCGGCACCCTGCTGCTCCTGGTCGCCTACGGAGTCGCCGAAGCCTACATGTCCGACATCGACAACGAAGTCATCGCGAAATTGATCGACCCCTTCGGCATCCAGACACACGCCCTGCTCACCAAATACTGGACCGTCTCCGACAAGAACACCCAGGTCGTCACCCTCACTGGCCTCATGCTCTGGAATCGCCTCATCTGGCTCGCCGTCGCCGCCCTCGTCTTCGTCTTCACCTACTATCGCTTCCGATTCGAAGAGCGCACCGGACGCAAGAAGAAGACGCAATCCAACGAAACCGAAGATCATCCGCGCAAAGCCACCATCATCCCCACCGCCCCCCAGTCCTTCGGACCCGCGGCACAATTCACCCAACTCCTCAGCCAGATCCGCGTCGAATTCTGGGGGCTCGTCAAGACCACCGTCTTCATCGTCATCCTGATCGCCGCACTCCTGAACTGCATCCCCTCGCTCATCATCAGCACCAACGAAGGCTTCGGCCTCTCCTCGCTCCCCGTCACCTACCGCATCCTCGATGTCATCCGCGGCTCCATGTATCTCTTCCTCATCGCCATCGTCACGTACTTCGCCGGCGTGGTGGTCTGGAAAGAGCGCGACTCGCGTTGCGACGAAATCCACGACGCACTCCCCTACCCCAACTGGATCCCCTACGTCGCCAAATTCGTCGCGCTCATCGGAGCCCTCATCCTCATCCTCGCCACCGCCATGGCCACCGGCGTCGCCACCCAGGCCTACCAGAAATACACACGCTTCCAGTTCGATCTCTACTTCACTGAGATCTTCCTCCTCGACCTCTCCCTCTTCGTCTCCCTCGCCTTTCTGGCATTCCTCATCCACGTGCTCTCCCCCAACAAATACGTCGGATACTTCGCCTTCATCATCTTCATGATCGCCAACGCCTTCATCTGGCGGCCTCTCGACATTGCCTCACGCATGGTGCGCTTCCCCTCCACGCCCGGCTACACCTACTCCGACATGTACCGCTACGCGCCATACACCGACGCGATGTTTTGGTTCCACATCTACTGGCTGTTGCTCTGCGGCCTGCTCGCCGTGGCGGCCATCATCCTCTGGGCCCGAGGCAAGGAAACATCGCTACGGAGCCGCCTCCGCAACGCCAAACAAAACCTCCGCGGTGCACTCCGCCCCATCGCCGTCGCACTTGCCACCGCATGGATCGCCAGCGCCGGATGGGTCTACTACAACACCAAGGTCCTCAACTCATACTCCACCGAAAAAGAGAACCTGGCACGCCAGGCGCACTATGAAAAAACCTACAAGAAACTGCGCGGCGTAAACCAACCGCGCGTCCTCGGCATCAAGTATGGGATCGACGTCTACCCCGCCGCCCGCAACCTCACCCTCCGCGCCGAACAAACCGCCGAGAACAAAGGCACGGCTCCCATCGAAAACGTCTACATCAACTACACCCGAGGCTACGAATACGAGATCAACATCGAGCGTGCCAAACTCCACGCTGACGATACCTACACGCGCATCCGCACCTACAAGCTATCGCCGCCCCTCGCGCCGGGCGAGCGCATCACCATGAAGTACACGGTGAAGGCCATCACCCGAGGCTTCGAGCAAGCCGTCACCCACACCAACCTCGTCCAGAACGGAACCTTCTTTAACAGCGGCATTCTCCCCTCCATGGGCTATCAGGCCGGCCGCGAAATCAGCGACCGCAATGAACGCCGCAAGCGCGGACTCCCCGAGCAGGACCGCATGCCCGAACTCGAGCGCAACTGCACCACCCGCTGTAACGACACCTACCTCGACGCCCACTCCGATTGGGTCAGCGTCGAAACCGTGATGAGCACGTCACCCGATCAATACGCCGTCGCCCCCGGGAGCCTCCTCCGCGAATGGCAGGAAAATGGCCGCCGCTACTTCCACTACAAGCTCGACCGCGATTCTCTCAACTTCTACTCCTTCATCTCCGCCCGCTACGAAGTCGCACGCGACGATGCAGCAGGCATCAAAGCCGAAGTCTATTACCACCCGGAGCACAAGTGGAACGTGCCCAAGATGCTCACTTCCATCAAAAAGACCCTCGATTACTGCACGAAAAACTTCGGTCCCTACGCCCACAAACAAGCCCGCATCATCGAATTCCCGCGCTTCTCCAGCTTCGCCCAAGCATTTCCCGGCACCATGCCCTACTCCGAATCCATCGGCTTCATCGCCGACATCAAGGACAAAGACGACATCGACAAAGTCTTCTACATCGTCGCCCACGAGATGGGTCACCAGTGGTGGGCGCATCAGGTCATCGGAGCCAACATGCAAGGCGCGACCCTTCTCAGCGAAACCCTCGCCCAGTACACCGCCCTCATGGTCATGGAAAAGGAATACGGCCGCGACATGATGCGCAAGTTCCTCGGCTATGAGATGGACCGCTACCTCCGCTCCCGAGGCACCGAACTCCTCAAGGAACGTCCGCTCCTCAAAGTCGAAGCGAGCCAGGGCTACATCCACTACAACAAAGGCAGTGCCGTCCTTTACTACCTGAAAGAAATGATCGGCGAAGAGGCCGTCAACAAAGCCCTTCGCAAAATGGTCGAACAGTGGGCTTACAAAGGTCCGCCCTACCCCACATCACATCACCTCATCGATGCCTTCCGCGAAGTCACTCCCGAGGACAAACAGTATCTGCTCCAGGATCTCTTCGAAGACATCACCCTCTTCGCCAATCGCACCATGCTCGCCAGCGCCAAGAAGCGACCCGACGGCCAGTACGACATCACCATCGAAATCGAATCCCGCAAGCTCAAAGCCGACGACAAGGGCTTCGAAAAAGAAGTCGCTATCAACGACTGGGTCGATATCGGAGCCTTCGCCAAACCCGACAAAGGCAAGAAATACGGCCGCACCCTGCACCGCGAGCGCGTCCGCATCACTACCCCCAAAAACAAGTTCACCTTCACCGTCAAGGAACTCCCCGAGAAGGCCGGCGTCGATCCCTTCCAACTGCTCGTGGACCGCATCCCAGACGACAACATGAAAAAGGTCTCCGTTTCAGATTAAGATGCACCCATGAGCTTTCACAGTTCCCGGCGCGGCTTTCTGGCCCTGCCCTTCGCCGCCATGCAGTCTGTCGCCCAACCGCCGCGGCGCTTCATCATTGATTCCCACCAGCACTACGAAAACAAACCGGACTACTTCGCCCGCCTCGCCAAAGCCTACCGCCCGCGCAACGCCATGGCCTGCGTCAACGCCTTCATTGACCACCTGCCCAAACTGAAGGCCGCCGCAAAGGAATACCCCGACGTCGTCATCATCTACGGCCGCGTGAATGCTGACGATACCAAAGCCATCGCCCAGATCGATCAATTCGCCGCCGAAGGCGCCAAAGGCATCAAGTTCCACTCCCCGCGCCTCAACTGGGACGACCCTCACTATTTCCCCATCTACGCTCGTCTCCTCCATCACAAGCTCGTCGCGCTCTTTCATACCGGCATCGCCTCTCACACCACAGGCCCGCAATACACCGGCATGGGCCGCA
>CALFYN010001022.1 GCA_937952345.1 uncultured Acidobacteriota bacterium | reverse complement strand
AATTCCCCTTGAACAACTTGAGAATCAAATCGCGCTCGGCCTCCCGGATATCCGACGTGCAGAGAAAATTGTACGCAACCCCCGAGCGGTAACGCACCTGAAACCCCGCTCCCTTCATCGCCATCTTCGCCTTCAATTTCAGCCTTGGCATTGCCTCACGAATCGTCATTATGCTGTCGATCAACTCGTTCTTCGTCGTGTGAGAGCGCTGTCCCTGATTGTCGACGAACGTGGAATCGACTTTCCCAATGGACAGCTTCCCCGGCCGCATCTCGCCACCCAGCGCCACACGCTGCATATACAACACGTGGAACGTGGCATAGCCCCCCACCTCCATCGCCTTGCGATACTGCGCCTCCGCCTCTGCTGGCTTGTTCTGCTTGTACAGCAGGTTCTGGGCCAGCATATCGTAGGCCTCCGGCAGTTTCGGATTCAGTTGAATCGCTTGCTCCAGCGTCGTCATCTGCTCCAATGCGCTCAATTCCGCGCTTCGGGCTTTCTCCACCAGTTCGGCATAGGTAGGGGCATTTTTTACCGGAGGCGGTGTTGGCGCCGGTGTTGGCGCAGGCGTTGGTGCGGCAGCAGCAGGCGCGCTGCTCGGCACGGGCGTTGGGCTGGGAGCCACATTCGGCGCTGGCGTTGGCGTAGGTGCGGGCACCGGAGAAGGAAGTTGCAGCGTGGCCTGCGGCGGTGCCGCTTTCTCCTCTTCCTTCGCCCCGGGACGCAATGCGTAAAGCACCACTAACACCACCACTCCACCCACGACACTCCACACCCAGGCAGGTACTCTTGGCTGTGGCGCAACATTCGGTACATTGCTCACCGGTGCCGGAACCGGCGGTGCACCCGAAGCCCGCACCGTTGGCATCTCCGCCGAATTGGAAATGGGATACGCCGCGGGAATCGGCGTCCCGCTCATCGGCCTTTGCATCGGCGTATCCTGCAAAGTCAAAGCATCGCGAAACTCCCGCACCGTCTGGAACCGGTCGATAGCATTGAACGACAGCGCCCGCAGCAACGCTTCCTCTTCCCGCAGGCTCATCGCCACACCCAGGGAAATAGGCGGCTTCAGATCGTCTTCCGCCATCCGGTCGAGCGCCGGCGGCACATGCTTCCCCGTGATCGCCCGATAGATCGTCGCCGCGCACGCATACACATCGGTCCACGGCCCCTGATTCCCCCGGCTGTGATACTGCTCCGGTGGTGCGTAGCCTTCCTTCAAAATAACGGACAGGTTCTTGCTCCGCTCTCCCAAAGCGATGCGCGCCGCTCCGAAATCGAGCAGCTTGATCTGCCGGTTCGTCCCGATATGGATGTTGTCCGGGCTGATGTCCCGATGCAGAATCCCCGCCGCATGCACGTCTTCCAAAGCCCGTAGCACGGGAAGCATCGTCTGCATCGTCTCCTCGAAGCTGATCCGCTCCCCTGCCAGTTCCAACTGTCTCTGAAACGTATGCCCTTCCAGAAACTCCGTCACAATATACGCTGTGCCGTTTGCCTTGAAGAAATTCAGCACGGAGAGAATGTTCGGATGGCTGCTGAACCGCGCCAGCAGCCGCGCTTCTTCCAGATAGCGCTCCAGTCCGTAATCGTAGTCCTTCTGCTGCGTCCCGCTGTAGTGGCTCACCTCCGAAGTCCCTGACGTGCGCATCGCGATGCCCGCCGGGAAATATTCCTTCACAGCCAGTTTCCGCTCCAGCAGTTTGTCCCAGCCGATGTAGGTGATGCCAAACCCGCCATGCCCCAGCACTCGCCCAATGACATACTGTTCGTGCAGCACGGTACGGGGCGGAAGATGCAGCAGTGAAGAGGTCGGAGTCCCTTCCACATAGCCGCAATGCGGGCATGTTTCGGCAGGGCCGCGCTGCGACATGCAGCCCATGCAAAGTTCGTCTACGTTCATTTGGCCAACTGAAGAATCATCTCACGAATGGGCTTGGAATGGACGGGCGACACGAAATTGAAGTTCCGCTTGTCGTTCAGCTCCACGTGGAAATCGTCTTTTCCACCGCCGCGCAGCGGGTTCCACTTGTTGCTCTTGACTTCTTTCACGTCTGCCTTCGCCGCGCGGAAACTGTGTTCCGGCGATGTGAACTCGATCCGCCCGCCGCCGATTCCCAGCGTCCCTTCGCAGCGATTGAGGTACGTCATATTCTGGTGGTCGTGTTGCACCCGGAAGTAAACTACCCCCCCGCGCTGCAATGCGTCTTTGTAATGAGTCATCGCCGCCCCCAGATCGCCTGTGCCGTAAAGCGCAATCCAGCCAAGATTGGCGTACGCATCCGGCCGCGCCCCGTTGACCTTGATCGCCTGCAGGTTCGCCTGCGATGCCGCGTTGTAGTTCCGTGCACGGCTGAAGTTCGCCGCTTGCCGTAGCAAGTCCTCGTACGTCGGCCCCTGCGGCTGCACAATCGGACCCGGAGCAGGCCTGGGCTGCGGCAATTGTTTCTGGTTCGGATTGAGCTGCTGCAGGTTCTTGAGCATTCTGCTCTGCTGCTGCATTACGGGCGTCGGCGCCGGCGTCGGCGCGGGTGTGGGCCGCGCCTGCTTCCTGCTCGACATCTCGAACTGCTTCTGCCTTTCCTCCAGTTCCCGCTTCTGCCTGTCGAGCTCTTCCTGCTGCTGCTGCAGTTGCGCTTCGTCCACCTCGCGCTTCTTGCGTTCCGCATCCAGCCGTTCTTGCAGCTCCTTCTGCGCCTTCATCTCCTGCTCGAACTTGATGCGTGTCGCTTCCTGCTGCCTCTGTGCCTCCAATTGGCGCTGGTTGTCATTCCAGGCTTTCCATCCCCCAATGGCAAGCACCGCGAACAGCATTCCCCCAGCCGCCGCCCACACCCATTTCGGAACCGGAGCCTTCTGCTGCTGCCTCGAAATCGGAGGCGCCGGCGCTGGAACCGGTGGGTACACTCCGCTGCGTTGTGTCACATGCAAAGGCGTCCGGGGACCAGATTCCTGCACCGGTGCGGCCTCCGGTTCCGCCACCACCGGAGCCATCCCCGTGATCGCCAGTTTGAACGCCTCCATCGACGCGAAGCGCCGTTCCGGCTGCACCGCCAGTGCCTGCAGGATCGCCTGTTCCTGTACCGGCGATAGCTCCACTCCCAATGCACTCGGCGCTTCCATATCGTCTGCCTGCATGCGATCCAGCGAGGCGGGCGGCGTCTTCCCCGTCAATCCGCGATAAATCGTCGCCGCACACCCGTACACATCGGTCCACGGACCCTGATGCCCCTTGCTGTGATACTGCTCCACGGGCGCGTAGCCCTCTTTCAGAATCACCGACAAGTTTCTGCTCTTCTGCCCCAACGCATAGCGCGCTGCCCCAAAGTCCAGCACCTTCACTGCCCAATTCCGCGTGATGTACACATTGTCCGGACTGATATCCCGATGCAGAATCCCCTGCTGATGCACGGTGTGCAGTGCGTCCATCACCGGCACCATCACCGTCAGCATCATGTCAATCGTGGTCTTGCCCTGATTGGAATCGAGAAAGCGTTCCAGCGTCGCTCCCTCCAGATATTCCATGACCAGGTACGCCGTCCCATTGGCGCGGAAGAAATTCAACACCGACACGATCGACGGATGCGTCTGGAAGCGCGCCACCGTGCGGGCTTCGTCCAGATAGCGCTCCAGCCCGTACTCGAAGTCTTTCCGCATCTCCCCGGAAAACGGCATCACTTCGCTGTTGATGCCCGTCCGTACGGCCACGCCGCTGGGCAGATATTCCTTGATGGCAATCTTCCGTTCCAGATTCAGATCCCAGCCCAGATACGTGATCCCGAATCCGCCGTGCCCCAGCACCTTCCCCACCAGATACTGCCCGTGCAACTCCGTGCGCGGGCGCAAGTGCAACGCCGACTCGGGCTCCGTGCCCTCCACAAACCCACACTTCGCGCACACCGGTTCTGAGCCTCTCAGCTCCATGCAACCCATGCAAAGATTCGTTACATCCAGCATGCCGTCTCGTTGCTCCTGCTTCTTACGGGACCGCGAAAATCGCAACCGCCGAGTAGTTGTCCTGATCCTGCGGAGCCTCCGTGCGAATCCGCAATTCCATGAAGCGCAGCCATTCGGCCGGCGTAGCCGATTTGGCCAGGTCCACCTCCATTGCCGTTTCCGTGACGTATTCCCAGAAGCCGTCCGTGCACAGCAGGAACGCGTCGCCGGGTCGCAACGTATGGGGATGTTCTTCTATCGTGGCACGAACATCCTCCCTTCCGCCGATACTCCGCAACAACCGGTTCCGATCTTCGTGGTGGCGAATCTTCCCGGAATCGATTTTCTTGGCATCCACCATGGCTTGCGGCACGCTGTGATCCAGCGTCTGCCGGGCCAGTTGCCCTTCCCGAAACAGGTACAGCCTCGTATCGCCCACGTGCGCCCACAACGCCTGCCGCATGTCGCTCACCAGCACTACCAGCGTCGTCCGCATCCCATTCAGCATCACGTTCTCTTCCTGGCGCTTCACCACGGCATTGCGCGCAAACTCGATGTAGGTCAACAGCGCCGATGGCGAACACTCCGCATGTGCCTGGAAGGCTTGCATTACCGATTCCGTCGCCAGCCGCGATGCTTCCTCTCCGCCGCCATGTCCGCCTAATCCATCAGCCAGCACCCAGCAGGCCCATTCCTCGGCGATGCAGTGCTCCGCCGCGTCCTGGTTCATATCGCGCCCGCCGCCGCGGCTGATGGTGTGTGTCAGGAATCGCATCCCTTACCTTTCGCCGACTTCAAACATACAACTCGTATCCCCAAGATAGAAGCGGTCGCCGGGCCGCAGTTCGTAGGGACGCCCCGGTTCAATCTTCGTGCCCGCCTGCAGAAAAGTCCCGTTTGTAGACCATGTGTCCTCCAGGAAAGTCTTCCGCGTTGCTGCATCGTAGTGCACAATGCAGTGCCGTTTCGACACCGCTTGCTGCGCCTCCGGCAAGACCAGATTGGCCACCTTGCTCTCGCGTCCGATCACCCATTCGCCGTCTTCGAACGGCAGCGAAGTCCCCGCGTAATATCCACTCACCCCGCGCAGTACCGGTCTCGCCGCCGCGGGATATTGCCGTTCCGGCGCTGTACGATTCGCCGTCAGCCGCTGTGTCACCGATTTCCGCACCTTCTTGTTCATCGCCAGTCCGATCGCCACCAGCGCCAGCCCAATGGAAGTGATTTGCGTAACCAGCAGTGAAGAACTCTGCGTCGGCGCCGGCTCACCCTCCGTGCAAGCCGCTGACGCTGTCTTGTAAGGGATTTTCAGCCGGTCCAGTTCGCTCACCAGTTCGCGGTTGTCGATCGCCCAATAGATGCCCTCCACCGCCGCCGAGGACGCCTTGGCGTGATTCGTCCCCACCACCTCGCCGCATACGTTGAATAACGGTCCGCCGCTGTTGCCCGGGTTCACCGGAGCCGAATGATCAATCGCGTGAATCAGCGGGCTCCCCGGCCCCAGGCTCTTCTCCACAAACTTGCCGATAATGCCGTGCGTCACCACCGGCATGAAATTGCTCTCCGGCCTGGCCGCGGAAGACTCCGCCGCACCGGGAAATCCCACCGCCCAGACCCTGCTGCCATCCTTCACGTTGGCCGGCGTCGAAAACACCGCCGCGGGTTTGTCCAACGGCTGTTCCAGTGCAAGCACTCCCAAATCCTTTTCCGCCGATGCCCAAACGGCCCGCGCTCCTGCGGAAACGCTACGCCCCGTGTGCACGCGCAATTCGGTCGACACGATGCGAATGCCATCCCGATCCGTCCGGCAGCAGACATGGTGATTCGTCACCACATATTTGTCCCCAATCAGAAATCCGCTGCCATGCGTGTTGATCGTTCCCTTCGCTCCATTGGGCGCCACTACAGCGCTGCGCACCAGAATCTTCACCGTATGCGCCTTCATCGCCGCGATGTCCGGTTCCCGCGCCAGCGCGGCGACTGCAAGCCCGAGTGCCGCCATCCCCTTCATCGCTTCTCTTTCTCCTGCGGCGTGCCCTGCACTGCTTCGTTCGGTTCCGGGGGATTCGCCGGCGGCGCCGCCGGATTATCCTGCGGTTGACGGTCCACTGGCGGAGTCGTTCCCGAATCAAATGCATCTCCCGTACGCGCCGGTTGCTCTGGCGCAGCCGGCACAGCCACTCCCGCCCCTTCCGGCGGACGATACGCAAACATGTAGAAGAAGTACGCTCCCACCGCCAGCACGGCCACTAGCACCAGCAACACCCCCAGCTTCGATTGCTGGCGTTGCGGAATCCCCGCGCCTCCGCGCACCGGAATCGTGGCCACGCTCGGACGCTGCCCTTCCGCCGCAATCGCCAGAATCGTGATGTTGTCCTGATGCGGCTTCTTTACCGCCAGTGTCCGTTCCAGCAGCGTTTCGCAAATCGTCTGCGGATCGTTGTCCATCGACGGTTTCATCTCCGCGAACGAGAGAGTCTTGAACAGGCCGTCGCTCGCCAGCAGCACCAGGTCGCCCTCACGCAAGCTCACCGGCCGCAGGCTCCGGTCGAGCAGCGTAAGCTTCTCCAGCCCCAGAAACGATGTCAGCGACTCACGCTCCGGATGCGCCCTCGCGATATCCCGCGGAATCACTCCATTGGCCACCTGATCGTCCAGATCGATGGCGAAAATGTGCGGCTGATTCAGCAGCGTGAATTCGCCATTCCGGTACAGAAAGATCCCCGAGTCCCCGCACGAAATCCAATGCAGCCGGTCGTTGTGAATCACCGTCGCCACCAGCGTCGTGCCCATCTCCTCCCTTGCGTCCAACTCGATCGCCATCTCATACACCGCTGTGTTTGCCGCCATCAGGCTGCGCAGCAGCGCATCGGGAATGGGCTCTGTTTCCGTCTTGGCATGATACGCGCCCAGAAACGCTTTCACCGCGCATTTCCCCGCCGCTTCCCCATGCGCCATTCCGCCCATCCCATCGGCCACCACCGCCAGCATGCCGCCATGTTTGCGAAACGCCGCGTCCCCCAGATTCGAGTACCCGAACGAATCCTGTTGCTGCTGGCGCGCTCCGATGTGCTGT
This sequence comes from uncultured Acidobacteriota bacterium, assembly GCA_937952345.1. Classification (GTDB taxonomy): domain Bacteria; phylum Acidobacteriota; class Terriglobia; order Bryobacterales; family Bryobacteraceae; genus CADEFT01. Next base: position 881 of record CALFYN010001022.1, on the reverse strand, counting down.
GCATTACCCGGAATGAAATTCATGACGGCCCGTTTCGGCTGGTTCACATAAGATAACGCAAACTGATTTACCGTACGAATGCCCGCCTATTGCCACTGGAACGTTTCACTCACAAACGGTACGAACTGCAGTTTCGTCTGCCCCAACTCAATCGTGTCCCGCGCCTGCAAAGGCTGTGGCACGTAAATGGCTTCACCATTCAGATACACCAGCCCGGTCGACTCCCCCGGCTGAATCCAGAATTGCTTCTTCTTCGGATCGAACGTCAGAATCGCGTGCTTCTCCCTGCTGATCGTATCGTCGCCGCCGATCGCAATATCCATCGTGGCTGCGCGTCCAATGAAGTTGCGTTCCGTGTGGATGCGGTAGTCGCGCCCCTTGCCCGGCCCCTCAATGCACACCAGCCAGCCAACCACAGGATCGATGCCCAGTTCCTTCGGCGCCAGCCGCTTGGTCACCCCTGCCATCGATGCCGCCGGCGCCGCTCCGGCGGACTCCACCATCGCAGCCACAGGCTTCGTCTTCCCTGCCACCGGATCCTGTCCCGCCGCCGGCCCCAAATCCAGAGGCTTCGCGCACCACGGACATGCCCCATGTTTTCCCGGATCGTAGAAATGCCCTTCCGTACATCGAACCATAACGTCCTCCTCAGATTCCCTATTTCCCCGCTGTCCGCCGCGCTTCCTGTTCCCGATACGCCGCCTCATATTCGGGCGCCACCGCGAACGCCGTTCCATAATCCGGACGCACCCGGATCGTCCCCACGAACGCTACTTTCCGTTGCTCTCCAAACTCCACCCGCGGCAGGTACACATACGTGTTGGAGTGCATATAATAGCCGCTCACAATTGCCGGTCCCTGTTTCCCTTTCCGGTCCATCA
>CALFYN010001021.1 GCA_937952345.1 uncultured Acidobacteriota bacterium | reverse complement strand
CCAGGAATCCGTCTTCCGCGAACTCGTCGCCGCCGCCTGGAAACGCGATGCCGCTAACCGCCTCATCGCCGATACCGCCCCATCCACCGATGACATGCTCCTCGGCGCGCCCGAAATCGAAGACCGCCTCCGCAAGCTCCAGCGCCACAAGAGCGACGCCGACCGCTCCTTCAACCGCGCCTTGCGCCAGCTCAAGGATCTCCAGACCACTGAGATGCTGCGCGCCACCGCCCTCTTTGCCCAGCAGCAGCTCAACCCCGCCATGAACCCCAGAACCTTCCCCGGACTCGCCGATTACGCCCGCGTTGCAAAACAAAGCCAGTTCTGCGCGAAGAACACACCACCCCCTGCACAGCCATCCAGCATGAATTTACAAAACGAACCCAATTCGGTCGAAGACTTCATCGCCCAAATGATGAAAAACACCCCGCTCTACCCGAATCAGGAGGGCCCCCGCCGCTAATCCCCTTCCACCCGTTCCTTCCGGAATGTCCACGAAGCTTTCAGGTAGTCCCGGTTCATCCGCGCGATGAATTCCAGCCGGATTCCCTTCGGACAAACCGCCTCGCATTCCCCAATATTGGTGCAGCTCCCGAACAATTCCTCGTTCGCCGCGGCCACCATGTTCAAGGCGCGTTCCATCCGTTCCGGCTGCCCCTGCGGCAACAGCCCCAGGTGGCTGATCTTCGCCGACATAAACAGCGACGCCGATGCGTTCGGACAAGCCGCCACGCATGCCCCGCAGCCGATGCACTGCGCCGCGTCCATCGACATGTCCGAATCCTTCTTCCGGATCGGCAGCGCGTTCGCATCCGGAGCCGACCCCGTCGACACCGACACATACCCGCCCGCGGCTATGATCCGGTCAAACGCCGTCCGGTCCACCACCAGGTCCTTGATCACCGGAAACGCAGCCGCCCGCCACGGCTCCAGGTACAGTTCATCGCCGTCCTTGAAATGCCGCATGTGCAATTGGCAAACCGTCGTCGAAGGCAACGGCCCGTGCGCGATCCCGTTGATCACAAACCCGCACGACCCGCAAATGCCCTCCCGGCAATCGTGATCGAACGCCACCGGCTCTTCGCCCTGCCCGATCAGCCGCTCGTTCAAAACGTCCAACATCTCCAGGAACGACATGTGCTCGTTCGCTTCGGTCTCGTACCGGACCATCTTGCCCGCCGAAGAGGCATTCTTCTGGCGCCAGATATGCAAAGTCAGCTTCATGGTTACTTGTAGCTCCTTTGGGCAAGATGCACGTACTCAAAGGAAAGCGGCTCTTTATGCAACTCGTGTTTCTTTCCCGGACCCTTGTATTCCCAGGCCGCCGCGTAACAGAAGTCGTCGTCGTTGCGCATCGCCTCGCCTTCCGGCGTCTGGTACTCCTCGCGGAAATGCCCGCCGCACGACTCCTGCCGTTCCAGCCCGTCCCGGCACATCAGTTGCGCCAACTCGAAGAAGTCCGCCAATCGCCCGGCCTTCTCGAGCGACTGGTTCAATTCCTCGCCCGCCCCGCTCACCTTGACGTCTTTCCAGAACTCCTGCTCCAGCGCCGCAATCTGCCCGATGGCCTTTTCCAGTCCCTTGCCGTTCCGCGACATCCCGCACTCGTCCCACATCATCTTTCCCATCTCGCGATGGAACGAGTCCACGGTCCGCTTGCCCCCGATGCCCAGCAGTTTCTTCACCTGCCCGCTCGCCTCGGCTTCCGCCTGCCGCGCATCGGCGTGCGACGCATCCACCTTATCGAGCTTCGTATTCGCCAGGTAATCGCCGATCGTATAGGGCAGCACGAAGTACCCATCCGCCAGCCCCTGCATCAGTGCGCTCGCACCCAGCCGGTTCGCCCCGTGATCGGAGAAGTTGGCCTCGCCAATCACAAACAAGCCGGGGATGGTGCTCATCAGCCGGTAGTCCACCCACAGCCCGCCCATCGTGTAGTGAATCGCCGGAAAGATCCGCATCGGCACCGTGTACGGATCCTCGCCCGTGATGCGTTCATACATCTCGAACAGGTTCCCGTAGCGCTCGGCCACCACGCCCTTGCCCAATCGCCGGATCGCGTCGCCGAAGTCCAGGTACACGCCAAGCCCCGTCTCGCCGACGCCGCGCCCTTCATCGCAAGCGCCCTTGGCCGCGCGCGATGCCACGTCGCGAGGCACCAGGTTCCCGAACGAAGGATAGCGCCGCTCCAGATAGTAATCGCGCTCGGCTTCCGGAATCTGCGAAGGCTTCCGTTTATCGCCCTTCTCCTTCGGCACCCAGATGCGCCCGTCGTTGCGCAGCGATTCGCTCATCAGCGTCAGCTTCGATTGGTAATCGCCCGACACCGGAATGCACGTCGGATGGATCTGCGTAAAGCAAGGATTGGCGAACAGCGCCCCCTTGCGGTGCGCCCGCCAGATGGCCGTCGTGTTCGATCCCTTCGCATTCGTCGAGAGGTAGAACACGTTGCCGTAGCCGCCCGTCGCCAGCACCACCGCATCGGCGATGTGCGACTCGATCTTGCCGCTCACCAGATCGCGCGTCACAATCCCGCGAGCCTTCCCGTCAATGACGATCAGCTCCAGCATCTCGTGCCGCGAGTACATTACGACGCGCCCCGCGTTCACCTGCCGCTCCAGCGCCTGGTAGCAGCCCAGCAGCAATTGCTGCCCCGTCTGCCCGCGCGCATAGAACGTTCGCGATACCTGCGCGCCGCCGAACGAGCGGTTCGCCAGCAGCCCGCCATACTCCCGCGCGAACGGCACGCCCTGCGCCACGCACTGGTCGATGATGTTCACGCTGATCTCGGCCAGCCGGTATACGTTCGCCTCGCGCGCCCGGAAGTCGCCGCCCTTCACCGTGTCGTAGAACAGCCGGTAAATGCTGTCCCCGTCGTTCTGGTAGTTCTTCGCGGCATTGATGCCGCCCTGCGCCGCAATGCTATGCGCGCGCCGCGGCGAATCCTGAAAGCAGAACGCCTTCACGTTGTAACCCAGTTCGCCCATCGTGGCCGCGGCCGAACCGCCGGCCAGTCCTGTGCCCACCACGATCACGTTGAACTTTCGCTTGTTCGCGGGGTTCACCAGCTTCATTTCGAAGCGGCACTTCTCCCATTTCTTCTCAATGGGACCGGAGGGAATGCGTGCGTCTAGCTTCATTGTCTTTAACGGATCAGACCTGTCATCACGGCCACGGGGATCGATACATTGCCGCCCACCAGCACGGCCGCCGCCACTGCGGCCAGCCTCTTGAACCACGGTGTGTACTTCGGATGATTGATGCCCACGCTCTGGAACATGCTCCAGATTCCGTGGTAGAGATGCGTGCCCAGCATCAGCATCGCCACAATGTAGAACAGCGACGCCGGCACGCTCTGGAATCCCGTCACCACATTCCGGTACACCATGCCCGGCTGGAAGTCCGGATGCGCCTGCCCGGTGGTGAAGTGCATCAGGTGATAAATGATAAAGGCCAGCAGGATCGGCCCGCTCCAGTACATCGTCCGCGAAGCGTACGACGAGCCCGCGCTCGCCTTCTTCACGTACTTCTGTGGCCGCGCCTTGTTTTGCAGCCCGGCCAGTTGAAAGGCCGCCGTCACGTGCAGCGCGACGCAGGCGAGAAGCACCAGGCGTACGCCCCACAGCAAGCCTTTCGTCTTTTGCAGAAACTCCGCATAAGCATCCAGCTTCTCGGGGCCAAGGTATACCTGGAGATTGCCGATCATATGGCCGGTGACAAAGCCGAACAGGATGAATCCTGTCACAGCCATCACAGCCTTCTTTCCGATAGGGGAATCCCAAAAGCGGGACCGCTCGGCGGACTTGCCCGTAAGGGCGGTGGCAGCAGCGCTCATATCTTCTTTGATGTGCAGAACTGGGGGCGTGATCGCGTAAGTTTTATTCTAACGATTGCTCTACTCTTCCACAACCTTCATGACCCGCCCGCCGGTCAGGTTCCGCAGCGTCTGCACCGCGCCCGACGGCCAGCGGACCACCACGCGCTCCACCTGTTC
>CALFYN010001020.1 GCA_937952345.1 uncultured Acidobacteriota bacterium | reverse complement strand
TCCAGCTTGTCCAGCGGCAGATCTGTGGACAGGCGTTGCCAGATGGCGCGCCGTGTGGCGTTCGACGTGCGCACCGAATCGATGCCCAACAGATTCACGCCGCGCAGGATGAACGGAAACACCGTCGTGTTCAGCTTGAATCCGCCGGCTAGCCCGCATGCCGCGATGCTCGATCCCACCGACATGGTGCGGATCAGCCCCGCTAGCGTATCGCCTCCCACGCTGTCCACCGCGCCGGCCCATTTCTCTGATTCCATCGGGCGGTTGCTGGCCGCGGAAAGAACCTCGCGCCCGATGATCTCGCCGGCGCCCAAGGATCGCAGATACTCCGCTGCCTCCGCGCGTCCGCTCGATGCCACCACCGTATAGCCCAGTTTGTGCAGAATGGCGATGGCGACACTGCCGACGCCACCCGCCGCGCCCGTCACCACCACGGGTTTTCCTCCCGGCTTGAGGCCGTGCTGCTCCAGAGCCATCACGCTTTGCATCGCCGTGAATCCCGCGGTACCCACAGCCATCGATTGCCGCAGCGAGATGCCCTCGGGCAGCGGCACCACATGCGCTGCCTGCATCCGCGCCATCTGCGCATATCCGCCCCAGATAGTTTCGCTGGTCCCGCATCCGGTAACCACCACTGCTTGTCCGGGCGCGAAATCGGGACTTGCCGATTCCACCACGGTACCCGCCAGATCCACCCCCGGAATCATCGGGTAGGAACGGATTACACCGGGTTTGCCCGTTACCGCGAGCCCGTCCTTATAGTTCAGGCTCGAATATTCCACGCGGATCAGAACATCGCCCGCGGTCAAGGAATCCACTGGCATCTGCTCGAAGCCGAAGCTCGTCTGGCCATCGCTTTGGCGCACAAGAAAAGCGTTGAAGGTGTTCATGCTAACGTCTTCTACTATACCTATGAGCAGCACGAATGAGTTGTTCCGGCTGGACGGAAAGGTGGCCATCGTCACCGGAGGATCACGCGGATTAGGCCAGGAGATCGCCGAAGGACTCGGAGAAGCCGGCGCCAGCCTGATGATTGTTGCCAGGCGCCAGCAATGGCTCGACGCATCCATCGCAGAGCTGCGCGGCAAGGGACTCCAGGTGGAAGGCATGCTCTGCGATGTCTCCGATCCGGAGCAGGTGCAAGCCGTTGTGGCCCGTACGCTCGGACGCTACGGCCAGATCGACATCCTGGTCAACAACGCCGGTGTGACATGGGGCGCGAAGGCCGAAGACATGTCCCTCGACAAATGGCGCATGGTATTAGATATCAACCTGACCGGTGCATTTCTGTTCTGCCAGCACGCCGGACGCCACATGATCGAACGCCGCTTTGGGCGCATCATCAACATCGCCTCCATCAACGGCATGTACGGCGGCCTCATCCTCAAAGAGACGCACCTTGCGGGATATGTCGCTTCCAAGGCCGGCGTGATCGGATTGACGCAGGAACTGGCCGCCCGCTGGGCGGAACACAACATCCGCGTCAACGCCATCGCACCCGGCTACTTCGAAACCAGAATGACGGAAAAGATCTGGGATGCGGCGCAAGCGAAAATGGACACTGATGTGCCGATGGCGCGCGGAGGCCGCCCCGGTGAAATGAAAGGCGTCGCGGTATTTCTGGCCGCACCGGCGTCCAATTACGTCACGGGGCAAACGCTGGTGGTGGACGGCGGCGCAACGCTCGTTTAAGCTTCTGATTCCGCCTCGCGCCGGGCAGGAGCAGGCGGCTCGAATCCTTCCACAAACAGGAACCCCCCCGACGCCAGATTCGACAACCCTGCCGCAAAATTCAACACCCCTTCCTCCGCATTGTCCGGGGCAATCACGCCTTCCTCAATTAGCGATGCAAACACCTCACGGCCTGTCATGCGCCCCCGCAGTTTCGGTAGAACGTACGCGCTCAGCGGATCCAGTTCGAACTTCATGGGATGGGGATGCAAGACCTCCACCAACTGATTGCGCATTTGCCAGTCGCCCTCCTGCGGAGCATGCATGATGTTCAGCACCGCCATCGGATTGATGGTGAGCCGTGACGACAGCACCATCTCCACGCCTCGCCGGGCGCGTTGGGTCTCCAGGTCCACCAGCCACTCCAACTCGCGCGGACCGCTGAAGGGGCCCTCCTCCCGGCGTACGGTAAAGGGCTCCCTCGGGCTGTCATGCCGTTGCACCACAAACACCGACATCACCAGCTTCTCCAACCCCATTTCTTCAAATACCTTCTCCCATTGCTTCAGTTCCTCCGGTTTCGTGCGGCCGGATCGTACCGACTTCGTGAGGAAACGCCAGGGATCGATATAGCCCAGAACCTGCATCGCAATGTCGTATTCGGCCTGGTGTTCGCCGAGCCACTTCCGTACACGCTGCTCCAGCGGCTCGCCTTTCCGATCAGTGCCCGCGCACCGGCAATACAGGCGTCCCCCCGGCTTCAACCGGCCATGCAAGTCCGTGATGTGCTTTCGTGTAATCTGCTCGCCGTCCACCCCGCCGCCGTGAAAGATGTAGCTGTGCCGCAGCACCGGAATATACGGCGGATGCACCGCGATGCGGTCAAACGAAAGGTGCTCCACGGGTTCATAGGTGTCGCCGGTTACGGCCGTGAAATTGCCCAACCCGCTGAGGGCCGCTCCGAATCGCGCGAATGCCGAAGACCGCTCGGCGATATCGCTGCTCCAGGCTTGCCCGGCGCATCGTTTCGCGGCGATCAGTCCGGCGATGCCGGAACCGCCGCAGGCCTCCAGGAAATCGTCGCACGGGCGCAGGGAGATGTACTTCAAATAGTTGAGTGTGTTCGCGTCGTCCGGTGCATGCACAAAATCATCCGCAAAATCTTTCCCCTCGATGAAGTGATCGGAGAGGACATATAAATCCAGGAACGGACGCACGCGCACGGAAGATGCGAGTATTCCGGGCGACTCATTCACGATCAAGCCAAGCTCCCGCAAATCTCTCAACACAGCTTCCCCCGCCAGGCGCAGGAAATCGTTCTCCTGCACTCGCCCGCCCAGGAAGAGCCGGATCAACATACTGCCACACGGCTCCGTGGACGCCACCAGATCTCCGGGCTTGGGTACTGCCGATGTGCGCTTCAACTCACCCATCATGTGGTTGAAATGCGCATCGTCGAAACCGGCCTCTTGAAAAAACGCGCGAACGCGGTCGAATACTTCTTGGCTCGGAAATCGAACCGGAATATCGGGCATGGAAACTCCTTAGAGCGGTGTCAACCGCGCATCAGCAGGAAAATAACGGCGGCGATGAGAATGAGAATGACTGCTCCGAACACAAAGAACGGCCACTTCGGAGTCGGCTTTGGCGGCGCAACCGGTGGAGGCTGCGGCGCCGGAGCCTGCTGTTGCTGCATGGCCGGTTCCTGAGGCGCGCTGAACATGCGGGTGTATTCGCTGGGACCCGCCTGCACAGGCGGTGCGCTGGGTGCGGGCATCTGTGGGGCTTGGAAGGACTGCGTGGCTCCGCCAAATACCGGCGTTTGCCCCTGCACCGGACTTGCCGCCTGTCCCGCTGTGCCACCCCCAAACAGGCGCTGATACTCATCCTGCACATTGGGCTGCGGTGCGGGCCGTTGTTGCTGGCCTGGAATCCCATACGCCCCCATCGGAGGTGTGGAACCTGCCCCGAACGGATTCGGCGGAGTTCCCGGCGCAGGCTGTGGGCTCGCCACCGGAAGTGGTTGCTTCGGCGCCACCGGCGTCGTGAACAGCCGTGTGAACTCCCCAGGTTCATTGGATTGCCCCGGCGTCTGCGGCCTCGGCGGCGCCGGAGAACCGGAATAGGATGGCTCGCCGAAGGGCTGCGATGCCGGAGCCTGGAACATCGAGGTAAACTCGCCGGGTTGCGATGCGGCAGGGGGCGGAGCCGAAGGAGGCGGCGTGGCCGGCGGCGCGGGCGATTTGATCTGAGCGGTGACCGTAGGAGCCGGAGCCTGGAACATCGAGGTAAACTCGCCGGGTTGCGATGCGGCAGGGGGCG
>CALFYN010001019.1 GCA_937952345.1 uncultured Acidobacteriota bacterium | reverse complement strand
GAGGATTGGCCGAAGGGGAGAGAGGCTTTCCAGGCGGCGTTTTGCGCGGGGTTGAGATGGGTGGGAAGGGAAGCACCGTCGGCGATGCCTGCGCCGTTCGGGCCGCGGAATCGGGGCCAATCTGCGTTGGCCGCTGCTTTCGGCGAGGGCAGGAATTCGCCGGGAGTGAGCGCTCGTTTGGTGAAGCGCGAGAGGTGAATCGCGCCCTGGAAATAATTCACCTTGTTGATGCGGACGCCGATGGACGTGCGGCCGTTCCCTTGCGGCGCGAATTGCACCTCGGCGGAGCCTTCGAGTTTGCCATTTACGTAGTTGCGGAAGGTTTTCCCGTCGTAGACGGAGGCGACGTGATACCACTCACCCGTGGGATGGAGGTGATCTTTGTTGAGCAGCGCCTTCGAGCCGGCCTTCGTCGCGGCGAAGCTGTCCAGGTACCACTGCCCGTTGGTGACGCGGATCTCATAGAGCATGCGATTGCCGGTGTCCGTGCCGTTGGCTTGTTCGGCCAGATGAAACCAGCGCTGCTCGAAGGCGCCGCCATCGGGGCGGAAGATGGCTTCCCAGGTGAAGGTGGCGGCATCGGCCAGGGGGTGCGTGGGAACGTAGATTGCGTCGTCTTTGCCGTCAAAGAGGATGGCTTTGCCGAGCGGCGTGTCAATGACTTTGGGGTCGCCGAGCACTTCGGTTGCGTGGCCGCCGATGCGGTGGATGTTGTCGAAGGTCCAGGTGGTGGATTGGGCGAAGGCGGCTGCTGAGAGAACGAACGCCACAAGCACGGGTTTGGCTGGCATGAGGTTGATTATCGTACAACGGTGCGCGATGAAGAGGGGGATTGTGCCGCGCAATCCATCTCAGCCGGCGATGGGTGAGGCGCCAACTCTGGCATGTGGTAGACTCCAGACTCGCTCGCGCACCAGCCGGAGGCCGTCAAACGACGATTGTTGACATGCGTTCCTCCCGCGATGCAAGGAGGAACTGACGATGACATCTTACGCCCCATCCCGGCGAGAAGTACTGGCCGCGCTGGCAGCGAGCGTGTGTATTCCGAGTGCTGGCGCGCAGACACCGTCCGGCCAACAGAGGCTGGACGTTCATCACCACATGTTCACTCCAAAGGCGGTGAACGCGTTCCGCGCCAACTTCGATAACGGTGCTCCTGGTGCTCTGCGGTTGGAGTGGACGCCCGCACGGTCTCTCGATGCCATGGATCGGGCCGGTGTGGGTACGGCCATGCTTTCGTGCAATATTCCGTTTGGCGACGATCCTGTTGCCGTGCGGGATCAGGTTCTCCAGGTCACGCGTGACATGAACGATCACGGAGCACGCCTGGTTTCGGACCATCGCGGACGCTTTGGTTTGCTTGCCGCCTTGCCATTGCCCCATGTAGACGCAAGCCTTCGTGAAATCGAGTACGTCTTCGATACGCTCAAGGCGGACGGCGTCGGGCTCCTCACAAACTACGGGAATCGCTGGTTGGGCGACGCTGCCTTTCAGCCTGTTTTCGACGAACTCAATCGCCGCCGCGCAGTCGTTTACGCTCACCCGGTCACTGCCCCCTGCTGTCACGAACTCTTACCTGGCACCGGTTCGCATGTGTTGGAGTGGAACACGGACACCAGCCGGGCGATCTGGAACATGATCAACGACGGTGAACTCGCTCCCCCACGCGTGAGCACGGCAACCCGCTGTCCGAACGTCACCTTCATCTGGTCGCACGCCGGAGGGACGCTGCTGGGCCTCATCCAACGCTTCCTCGGCGCTGCCTCCAGCGCGGACAGCCTGGCGCGGGCGCCGGAGCGGAACTCGAGGCTATATCACCTGAGACGCTTCTATTACGATACTGCCGTCTCAGCGAACCCGATCCAGATGACGGCGCTGAAGACCTTGGTCGGAGCTTCGCAGATCGTGTTCGGATCCGATTTCCCGTTTGCTTCCCCTGGCGACTCCATTCAGGGATTGCAGCGTTCGGGATTGAGCACGGACGAACTTCGCGGCGTACTCGGAGGCAACGCACTGCGGATCTTCCCCAGGTGGAAGAAGGTCTGAATTCGACCTATTGCTGCAAACGGCGGAACACTTCCAGCAACACCTCACCGACAATTTGCAGGCTTTTCGCACTAATCTTATCAATCGTGTCTTTTTCCGTATGCCAGTAAGAATGCCCGGGCCCGTAATCGAAGTCAATCAAATCAATCGCATTGAC
>CALFYN010001018.1 GCA_937952345.1 uncultured Acidobacteriota bacterium | reverse complement strand
CGATGTCGGCGGGAATGGGAGGCGGGGTTCGCTGCATGTCCGGGATGGGTGCGGAGAGATCGAGTGGGCGTGAGACACGGTCGAGGGGGTCGTAGGCGCCGGTTTCGTACTCATAGCGCAAGCCCATATTGATGGTGAGGTTTTTGTTCACCTTGAAGTCGTTGTGCACGAACAGGCCATAGAACGAAGTGCGGGGTTGCTGCAACGGGATGTGCTGCGCCTGGGAGTTGCTCTCGAGCGCGCCCAGCAGGAACGTGGCCCACGCATCCCCGCGAAGACGAGTGTTCGGAGCTTGGAATGTATCGGCAGTGAGCGCAGGCCCGAAATTGAAATTCATCAGGTTCGGACGCACGGAGCTACCGCGAAGGAGCCGGCTTTCGCCACCGAACTTGAGGTAGTTGCGGCCGATGTTCTTGGAAACGCGTCCGCTGTAGTTGTAGCTTTGCGGATGCTGATACCAATAGCCGCCTTTGCCGAAGCTGGCGCTTCCGACGCCGGAGACCACAAGGTTCGGATAGTAGACCGCGGGAATCCCAGGCAGATAGGATTGGAACCACTTATTGGGCCAGAACTGATCGAGGCCTGAGGCGCCAATGGCTGTGGGTGAGTCGTAGTCGTCATTCAAGGTGGCGTAGCTCCAGCGGAAATTGACGACCGTGGATGCGTTCATGGTCCAGACGGCATCGGCGGCGATGTTGCGAGAATTCATGGCGCCGCCATTGTCGTCTGTCATGGCTGGGGAGTTATTGGGGGTGTAATTGTTCTGGCTGAGATCGGTGCGGAATCGGCTGTAGCGGCCGAAGACCTTCCATTTATCGTTGATGTTCCAGTCCGTGCGGTTGTTGAAGTTCCAGTTGTAGAGGTACCAGAAATAGGCCTGCTTGTAGTTGTTGACGCCGGTGATATTGTCGCCGGGGTTGTTGGGGCTCCAGATATCCTGCAGGAAGCGGGCGGAGAGAGGATCGATGCGGGAACGCGGGATGACATTGCCGGCGAACGGGGTGCGGGTGGCCACGTTGCCGTTGAGTTGCGTGGTGTAGGGATCGAAGATGGCCCGGAGGCCGCCATCGGGATTCATGGATTGAGAGAAGTTGCCGGCGCGTTCGAGGTCGGTTGGCAGTGTCATGAGCGCGTTGCGCGGGTCTTTGGTTTCCCAGCGTTCGAAGGAAACAAAGTTGAACAGTTTGTTTTTGATGATGGGGTTGCCGAGTGTGCCGCCGTAGATGTGATTCCGGACGAGGTTCTTGGCGCGGACGACGGAGTTGGAGACTGCGTTGAGGGCGGGATTGCGGCCGAAGTAGTAGCCAGTGCCGTGGAACTCGTTGGTGCCGGACTTTACGGATAGGGTCAGCACACCGCCGGCGCTGTGGCCATATTCGGCATCGACGGCATTCTGTTGTACAGCCACTTCCTGGGTGGCGTCCATGGGTGGCGCGTAGGAACCTTTCCAGCCGAGTTGCAGCGGGGCGCCGTCCAACTGCAGTTCGTTCTTGCGCGTGGTGGAACCGCCGACGTCCATGGAGCTGGACGACCACATGTAGAAGGGATTGCGGGTGGCGAGGTTGGAGGTGTAGCGGTTGACGACGGCGGGGTCGAGCAGCACAAGAGTGAAGGGATTGCGGGCGAGTACGGGGAGTTCAGTGAGCATCTTGCGGTCGACGGTGAGCGACATGGTAGAGGTGTTGAACTGCACTTCGACGGCCTGCTCGGAGACGTTGACGGTTTCCACCATTTGGCCGACGCGCAGGGCCGGATTCACGGTGACGTCGCCGCGTGTCTGGACGAGGATGTTCTGCTGGACGAACTTGTTAAAGCCTTCCATTTCGGCTGTCAGTTCGTAGGTGCCGGGATCAACGAAGTCGAAGAGAAACTGGCCGCTGGGGTTGGTGGAGCGGGCCACTTCCACGCCGGTGTTCATATTGCGGAGGCGCACCTGGACGCCGGCGATGACAGCGGTAGTCGCGTCGGTGACAGTGCCTTGCACTTTTGCACGGTAGTCCTGAGTGAGTGCCAGTTCCACGCAGAACAAGAGAATGAGGAGCGGAGAAGCGAAGCGTCGCATATGCATCCTTCCTCACTGAGATTTTAAGATCTGATGATCTTAAATTGAACGCAATGAAGAAGAGACAATCACGTTTGACCGTTGAAGTCAAGCCGGGGCATGTGTGCGCTATGATCGGGGCTTGACTCACGAGTTCCACATTGACCCCGCCGCGGCAGGTAAGCGGCTGGATCATTTCCTGAAGCAGCAGATGGCGGATCGCAGCCGTGCGCAATTGCAGGAGTGGATCAAGGACGGCCAGGTGCTGGTGAATGGAGCGATGGTGAAGGCGGGGCACTTGCTGAAGGTGGGGGATGCCGTGGTGGTGATGCCCGTGGAGCGTCCGGGGCTTGCCGCGCGGGCGGAGGACTTGCCGGTAACGGTGCTGTATGAAGACGACGCCGTAATTGCCGTGAACAAGCCGGCGGGGATGGTGGTGCATGCGGGAGCCGGAGTGCATTCCGGAACGCTGGTGAATGCGCTGCTGCATCATTTCGGCAGGCTTTCGAGCGCGGGTGGCGAAGACCGTCCGGGCATTGTGCACCGGCTCGACAAGCTGACGAGCGGTGTTTTACTGGTGGCCCGCAATGACGCGTCGCATCAGAAACTGGCGGCGCAGTTTGCCGGGCGGGAAGTGGAGAAGACGTATCTGGCGCTGGTGGAGGGGGTAGTGAAAAAGGACACGGGCCGCATCGATAAGCCCATCGCGCGCGACCCGGTGACGCGGGTAAAGATGACGGCGCGGCTCGACCGGGGACGCGCCGCATGGAGCGAATTCCGCGTGGCGCGGCGCTTTGCGAAGCATACGTTATTGGAGGTGCGGATCGGCACAGGGCGGACACATCAGATCCGTGTGCACCTGTCCAGCATCGGGCATCCAGTGGCAGGCGACAGGCTGTATGGCGCGGCCGCGCAGCCGGAACGAGGCCGGTTCTTTCTACATGCCTGGCGCATCCGGTTCACTTCGCCGGCGACGGGGAAAGTGGTCACAGTGGAAGCTCCGCTGCCCGGGGAGCTTGAGGAGTGGTTGAATTCGCTCCTATAATCAAAGCGGGTATCCCGTCATGAAGTTGTTGTGTGTGTGGTTGTGTGTCGCTATGGCTCTGGGCCTTGTGGTCTGGGCGCAGGCTCCTACGCCGGCCAGCATTGCAGATGACCCGCAGAGCCGAATCACATTGGATGTGACCCGCGTTAGCATCCTGTTTACTGTCACCGATAAGAAAGGTCGATTTGTCACCAACCTCACGAAGGACGACTTCGAAGTCATCGAGAACAAGAGGCGGCAGAACATCCTGGAGTTCACGGCGGAAAGCGGCTTGCCGTTGCGGTTGGGGCTGCTGATCGACACAAGCAACAGCATCCGCGACCGTTTCCGGTTTGAGCAGGAGGCGGCCATCGAGTTTCTCAACAGCCTGCTGCGGCCGCGGACGGACCGGGCGATGATTGTGAGCTTCGACACGGCGGCGGAGATGGTGAGCGATCTCACGGACGACCCCGAAAAGCTGATCAACACGATTCGCGATCTGCGGCCGGGGGGTGGCACGGCACTCTATGATGCGATCTTCAACGCCTGCCGCGACCGCTTGATGAAAGATCAGCCGCGACATAAATTCCGGCGCGCGGTTGTGGTGTTGAGCGACGGCGACGACAACCAGAGCCGGTACACGCGTGAGCAGGCGTTGGAGATGGCGCAGAAGGCGGATGTGGTTGTCTACACGGTGTCGACCAACATCACGCGGTCGCCCACGGATGGGGACAAGGTGCTGCGATACCTGGCGGCGGAGACGGGCGGCATTGCGCTGTTTCCGTTCAAGGTGGAAGATCTGACACAAAGCTTTGAAAACATTTCCAACCAGCTACGTTCTCAGTACAACATCCTTTACCGGCCGGAACCGCTTGCCACGGACGGGTTGTTTCAACCGATCGAAATCCGGGTAAAGGGACGGAAAGACCTGGTGGTGCGGGCGCGCAGAGGATATTACGCGCCGAGACTGTAAATTTTTACAGTATCGTGCTAGGATGGTTCTTTCCACTTCACCGGTCAGGAGTCAACATCACATGGCGGTCATGGACGACAAAGAGCGCGCGCGGGTGCTGAGCACAACGCTGGGGGCGATTGAGAAGCAGTTCGGGAAGGGGTCGATCGTGCGGCTGGGGTCGCGCGAAGCGGTGGTGCCGATTTCGGCGATCTCGACTGGATCGATTTCGCTCGACTACGCGCTGGGCGTCGGCGGATTCCCGCGCGGCCGCATCAGCGAGATTTTCGGGCCGGAGTCCTCGGGAAAGACCACGGTAGCGTTGCAGGTGGTGGCTGAGTCGCAGAAGGCGGGCGGCATGGCGGCGTTCATCGACGTAGAGCACGCCTTGGATCCCATCTATGCGCGCAAGCTGGGTGTGGACGTGGACAATCTGCTGGTGTCGCAGCCGGATTACGCGGAGCAGGCGCTGGAGATTACCAATGCCCTGATTGCCTCGGGGTCGATCGATGTTCTGATTGTGGACTCGGTAGCGGCGTTGGTGCCGAAGACGGAGTTGGATGGGGAAATGGGTGACAGCTTCATGGGCGTGCAGGCGCGGCTGATGAGCCAGGCGATGCGGAAGCTGACGGGCGTAGTGGCGAAGTCGAATACGTGTCTGATTTTTATCAACCAGATTCGCGAGAAGATCGGGGTGATGTTCGGCAATCCGGAGACCACCACGGGTGGCCGCGCGCTCAAATTTTACTCATCGGTGCGTGCGGATATCCGGCGCATTGCGGCGTTGAAGGACGGTGAGACGGTGACCGGGAACCGCACGAAAGTGAAGATCGTGAAGAACAAGCTGGCGCCGCCGTTCCGTGAAGCCGAGTTCGACATCATGTACGGGGAAGGGATTTCGAAGGAAGGCGATCTGCTGGATCTGGGCGTGGGGAACAACCTGGTGGAAAAGAGCGGATCGTGGTACAGCTTCCGTGGAGACCGCATCGGCCAGGGGCGCGAGAATGCGCGGCAGTTCCTGCGGGACAACAAAGATATCCGTACGACCATCGATACGGAATTGCGGAAAGTGTTGGGGCTGGCGCAGGAGGCTGCTGAGCCGGCGGCCGTGGCCGCGGCGGCTCCCGGCAAATCGAAGTAGTTACTGCGTGTGAAAGGGGGATACACTATCCCCATGCCGGCCACGCGACGCGAACTGATCTGTGCATTGGGAGGCGCGGCGCTTGCCGCCGCCGTGGAACGCCCTAAGGGCGTGCTGATCGACACGCACATCCATCTGTTCGATGACAAGAAGTTCCCTTATCACAAGAGTGCGGTGTACAAGCCGGCGGCATCGCCGCTGAATGCGTATGCGAAGTTTGTAGCGCAGGCGAAGATCAACCATACGATCATCGTGCATCCGGAACCCTATCAGGACGACCATGCGTACCTGGAGTATTGCTTCCGGAACGAACCGTCGCCGGGCTTTTTCAAGGGCACGTGCCTCTACGATCCGATCGATCCCGCCACGCCGAAGCGCATGGAGGAACTGCTGCGGCGCAATCCGAAACGGATCGTCGCCTTGCGTGTGCACATCAACCGCAAGCCGGGTGAAGCGCCGACGGTCTCCGGCGCCATTCGCGACCGCGATCTGCGCCACCCGCAAATGAGAAAAACGTGGGAAGCCGCGTCGAAAATGGGGCTGGCGATTCAAATGCATTTTATCCCTCATTGGGCCAAACAAATCGGAGAATTGGCGGCTGTATTTCCACAGATGCCGGTGATTCTCGATCATCTGGCGCGCTCCGGCCAGGGCACAGCCGCGGAGTACAACGACGTGCTTGGGCTGGCGAAATTGCCGCGCGTGCATATGAAGTTTTCGGGTTGGCGGTATTCCTCGAACCAGCAGCATCCCTATTTGGACGCGAAACCGCTGGTGCGGCGCACCTACGATGCATTCGGGCCGGACCGCATGATCTGGGGCGGGCTGGGGCACAACATGGACGAGTTCGCAAAGGCGGTGGAGGTCTTCGAAGCGATGTTCGATTTTGCGGCGGAGAAAGATAAGGCGAAGATCCGCGGATTGACGGGAGCAAAGCTGTTTGAATTCTAATTTTTCTTTTTCCGCGCGTCTCAGAAAATCGTCACAAATTCTTTTGTGTGCGTGTAACGGTTTCCGGTAGTTTGTCACTACCTCAGTGACCCTGGTTGTGGGCGAAACCGCTCGCACCGGAAGTTCAACCTGTTCCGCGGGCCGCGGACGCGGCACTCCTTACCGGGAGTGTGTGTCCGCGGCGATCAACACCTTGTTCTCTCTGGGAGGCATAAGAATACCCACACGAGGGGCCGTCACTCTTTCACCAAGGAGATAGCAGTATGCCCTTTCGCGTAAAGGACATCCTCATCGATGTCCTGCAACCCCAACCTTGTCCGCAGTTCACGCTGATCACCTGTCACTTCCACTGCAGCCGCCTGATCAGCTTCTGCCATTTCGGATGCTCGTTCCAGATCAGTTGCCACTGGAACCCGACGCTGGTGACGTGCCATTTCCATTGCACGCACCTGATCTCGCCTTGCCCGGCCCACTCGGTGGCGTGCCCGATCGGAACGCTGCAGTGTCCCGGCGGATCGGTGGTGTGCCCTGGCGGCTCCATCGTATGCGGCGGCTCGATTCTGGAGCAGACTCCGGTGGATCCGGCGGTCATACGGGAGCGGATGAAGGCGGAGCTCGCCGCCGCGCAGGCGGCGGAGGAAGCAGCAGCCGAAGCGATGCGTCCGCAGACGCTGGAGCAGGTGGAGCTGCTCGAAGGCAAATTGAAGGAAGCTTTGGCGGAACTCGGCAAGCGCCGGGAAGAGCTGAAGAAATCGCGCTAGTTCACAACGAATGAAGGAGGCCCCAATGACGGAAGCAATCATGGAGACAGTGGAACAAGCCCAGGACGATTCGATCCGCAACGTCCTTGGGGCCCGATTCCGGGCGAACCCGGAGTTTGAGCTGATCCCGTTTGAAAGGTTGCCGAAAGACCAGCGGGAGCAATGGAAAGAGTTGTCGCGAGACCCGCTCTTTTACGGCGTGCTGCTGCCTCGGGACGGGACGCCGTGGCGCGCGAAGTCGGCGTGCAGGGATACGGCGCTGCTGTTCTATACGCTGCAGGCCGGCGGGCACTTGCCCTCGTTCGCCATCACCGCCGAGCGTGACGAGGCCAATCGCGCGGTGGCGCAGTTGGTGTTGGATGGCATTCTCGCGATGGAATGCGATGGCGGGTTCATTACAGGCCCCGAGGCAGCTTCCTCGATTATTCGCGTGAATGAACCCAACCCAAGCCAGTATCCGCTTGCCGCACTTTCAGCGGATGCGCTGGCGTACGGTGCAGCCCTCACCGCACTGGATGCGGGGCGTGTGTCAGCTCGGATGTACTTCTACAACCGCCTTCCGCTGACCGCGCACTGGAAAGAGAAATTGGCGGATGAAGAGGCCGTCCGGCACGAGTTGGGGGCGATGCGCGGTTGGGAGGAATTGCCGCGCGACCCCCTGAATAACGGCTGGATCTCATGGCGACGCCCCGCTGTGTATGCCATGCCGTCCGGCGTCCGGACCTACAAGGTCTACTTCAGCCCGCGTCCGGAGCATCTGCGGGAGTCGTTCCCCGGGTTTGTGGCGGCCATCGCGCGGTGCGGGTCTGTCAATTGCAAAGCGGGACGCAATGCGGCGGGCCTACTCCGTCCCGACAAAGCCGTCGCGTATTTCCACTCGAAGCAGCAGGCGCTGGAAGCGGCAAGCCTCATTCGCGACGCCCTATCAGGGTGTCCGGCGCAAGGGGTGCCCTTCACTGCTCCCGTGGGTGACTCGCTTCTGGTGTCTTGGGGTGCGGATCCTCCATCGGAGGAATGGGAGGCGCGCGAGAGCTGGAGACTGTGGGTGACCAACCGGTTGGCCGTACACCTGAAGGCGGCGCAGGCGGCCGGTTCACAGGATCCGCGGCGGTTCGCCTTGGACCGCATGCGGCTGGAGCATGTCGATACAAACACATGGGCCGTTTCGTAGCAATGGAAAGGAAGTGCAGTCATGGAAGGAATTCTGGTTCTTCCCGCCGATGTGCGGTTTGTTCCCGCAAACGAACTGGCGGAGGAGATGCGGCGCAAGATCGGAGCGGCGGATGACGACATTACGGTGACGCGTCCGCGTTCCCGCACTCCTTCGAAGGTGATCGACCCGGACACGTACGCGTTGCTGAAGGAATTCGAACAGCCCACGACCATTGTGAAGGCTGTGCTGCACTTCAGCAAGGAGCGCAGGCTGAAGGCGGAACATGTGCTGGATGAGGCATTCCCGTTGCTGCAGAGCTTCTTCGAAAGCAAGCTGCTGGTGGATCCGCAATCCGTAGACGCGAGCCACGTGGAGGCGGCATACGACGCGGGCGATGCCGTGGATGGGATGACGATCGAAGAAACGCTGGCGGTGATATCGGACACCGAGTTGTACCGTGTGCGGATGGGTGATGGATCGGAATCGGCCCTCAAGTTGGCTCGATGCGGCGATCGGCAGATTCGATATCTGCTGCAGCGCGAGGGAGCCATTCTGGAACGCGCCGGCGCATCGGGCGTCTCCCCGCGATGCATCGCAACAGGTGAGGTGGAAGGCAGGAACTACCTGGTGATGGAGTATGTCGGCGGGGAAGATCTGATGACGGCTGCCGCGGAGGCGCGCAACGAAGGCACGGAGGCGGTACTGCGCCTGTGCCTGCATGTCATTCGAAGCTATGCGAAGTTGCACGAGGCGGGGGTGGTGCACGGCGATGTGCATCCCGGGAATTTGAAATGGGAGGGTGGCCGTGTGCGGCTGCTCGATTTCGGCGTTGCTGTCGTGGCGGGCGCGAAGGATCTGACGGGTGCCGCGCCGCGGGCCGGAATCGGGTTCTTTTTCGAGCCGGAGTATGCCTCCGCGATCGTTTCGCAAGCCGCGCCTCCGGCCGCGTCGCAAGCGGGCGAGCAGTACGCCGTGGCCGCCATGTGCTACCTGCTGATTGCGGGAGAGCCGTATCTTGATTTTCCCGGTGAGAAGCAGGAGATGATGCAGGCGATCGCCTCGCGGATGCCCATCCCGTTCGCGCAACGCAAGGTTGTGGCGCCGGAACAAGTGGAGCGCGTTTTGTTTCGGGCGTTGGACAAGGATCCAGCGGCTAGGTTCCCGACGATGCGCGCGTTTGCGGATGCGTTTGAGGAAGCGCTACGCGGCGGTGAATCACTCTTGCGGGCACATGCCCCGCAGGCCATGGCGGCCGCGAAGCTGCGCGATGTGCTGCGTGACCTGGAGGAGCCGCGAACCCGTTTTGCGTATCGCGGTCCGGGCAGCCCGTCGGTTTCGGTGACATACGGTTCGGCGGGAATTGCCTACATGCTATTCCGGCTGGCATGCGCGCGTGGCGATGCAAGGCTGCTGGCGCTGGCCGACCGCTGGGCCGTGGAGAGCGCACGGCACGCCGAAGACGAACACGCCTTCTATCACCCTGAGGTGCAAATCGCGCCGGAAACCGTGGGACGCATTTCGCCTTACCATACGCCATCCGGGATTGCGGTGGTGCAGGGGCTGATCGCATCGGCCATGGGCGACGAGGCGTCGCTGGCGATGGCCGTGGACAGCTATCTGATGGCCATTGAGCATCCGTGCGAGAAGATCGATGTGACGTTGGGGAAATTCAGCACGGTCATCGGGTCGACGTTGTTGATCGAGACGATGGAGGATGGCGACTTGCGCCGGCGCCTGGTTCGCGAAGGGTTCCGGCATTTCGGTGAGGCGTGGCGAAAGGTAGAGGAATTGGGGCCGATTGCCGAATGCAAAGAGGAACCCTATCTGGGGCTGGCGCACGGATGGGCCGGATTCCTATACACCGCGCTGCGCTGGGGCGCGGCTTCGGGAACCACTCCGCCGGCGAGTGTTGCGTCGCGCTTGCGCGAACTGGCCGCGCTCGGCGAGACACACGGCAAAGGCATGCGGTGGCCATTTCATCTGCAGGCCGGAAACGGGATGCGCCACATGGCGGGGTGGTGCAACGGAACCGCCGGGTTTGTGCTGCTTTGGACGGAAGCTTATCGCTTGCTGGGCGAAGGCTGGCTGGGGAAGCTGGCGGAACGGGCAGCGCTCGAATGTGCATCGTCGCCGGGCGGATTGCACAGCCTGTGCTGCGGCGCGGCCGGACAAGCATACGCCCTGCTGTCGATGTACCGTATGAGCGGCGATCGCCTCTGGCTGGATGCGGCGCGGCGCAAAACCACGGAGGCAGTACGGTATTCGACGCAGAGCGCACGAAACGAGGAGTTGCCGTTCAGCTTGTACAAAGGAGACGTTGGTCTGGCGCTATTGTGCGCGGAAATGGAATATCCCGATGCCACCACTATGCCCTTTTGCTAGCATCGGCTGATATGGGCTATGCCACGTTGCCGTTTCGTGCCGCCGTTTCCGCCTATGAGGCCGAAGCGGCGCGGCTGCTCGACGGGCATCGCCACCGCGAACCAGATGCCATCCGGTTGGTGCATGCACGTCATCCGTGGTTCCTGGATGAAAAGATACCTTGGCTCCAGAAGCCCATCTCGGATGAGGATATCGCAGCCGCGGCGTTCGACATCGACGATGCGCGGCTGGCAATCGCGAGGCTGCATGACTTCCGCGATTGGGTGTCGCTGGTAGACTACGCCAAGGCTGTTGGTGGCGATGGCCCGGTGTACCGGTTTGAGGCGGCGGTGGAAGCCGTGGTGGCCGGAAATGCAGGCGAATTAAGAGCTTTGCTGGCGGCCGATTCGGATTTGGTGCACACCCGCTCGATCCGCGTGACACACTTCGACCCTCCGGTGCATCGGGCCCAGTTGCTGCATTACGTGGCGGCCAACGGAGTTGAGGGGTATAGGCAAAGAACGCCGGCGAACGCGGTGGAGATTGCAACGATTCTGCTGGATGCCGGTGCGGACGCGAATGCGCTGGCATCCTTGTATGGTGGTGAGTGCACGACGCTGAGCTTGCTGGTGTCGAGTTCCCATCCGGCGCAAGCCGGGTTGCAGATTCCGCTGACCAAGGTTCTGCTGGATTCCGGAGCGAAGGTGCACGCCCACGGTTCGGGCAAATGGGTATCGCCGGTTTTGACGGCGCTGCTGTTCGGCTATCGGGAGGCTGCGGAATATCTCGTGGAGCGTGGTGCACAGGTCGACTCCATGGAAACCGCGGCAGGGCTGGGACGCCTTGGCGAGACCGCCCGGCTACTGGCTTGTTCCGATGCGGTGTCGCGTCACAAAGCGCTTGCTTTGGCGGCACAGCTTGGACACCTGGAGGTGGCGCGATTGCTGCTGGATGCGGGTGAGGATCCGAATCGATTCAACCCGGATGGTTATCACGCGCACGCCACACCGCTGCATCAGGCGGCCTTGGCCGGCAACACGGAGATGGTCCGGCTCCTGGTGGGACGCGGCGCCAGAATCGACATCGCCGACAGCATCTATCGCTCTACCCCCCTCGGATGGGCGGAGTGGGCCGGCAAGACGGAAGCCGCCGATTACCTTCGTTCACTCGGCTGAAGAAAGCGCTAGAGTCATGGGTAGAGGTACCCTCTATGGCTACTCATGTTTTGCCAGTCTCCGGGCTGTTTGAGC
>CALFYN010001017.1 GCA_937952345.1 uncultured Acidobacteriota bacterium | reverse complement strand
AGCAGGGCAACCCCTCGCTCATCTTCATCGACCTGCACCTCGTCCACGAAGTCACTTCCCCGCAAGCCTTCGCCGGCCTGCGCGCCCGCGGACTCAAAGTCCGCCGTCCCGATCTCACCTTCGCCACGGCCGATCACAGCGTGCCCACCACGGACCGCTCGCTGCCCATCGTTGATCCCATCGCTGCCGCGCAGGTGGCGCAACTCGAGAAGAACTGCGCCGATTTCGGCATTCCCTGCTTCGGCTACAAGAATGAGAACCAGGGCATCGTCCACGTCATCGGACCGGAGCAAGGCTTGACCCAACCCGGCATGACCGTGGTCTGCGGTGATTCGCACACCGCCACCCACGGCGCCTTCGGAGCCCTCGCCTTCGGCATCGGCACCAGCGAAGTCGAGCATGTGCTCGCCACGCAGTGCCTCCTGCAGCGCCGCTCGAAGACGTATCAAGTAAAGGTGGACGGCACGCTCAAACCCGGTGTAGCGGCCAAGGACATCATCCTGGCGCTGATCGCCAAAATCGGCGTCGGTGGCGGCACGGCTTCGGTCTTCGAATTCTGCGGCTCGGCCATTCGTTCGCTCTCCATGGAAGAGCGCATGACCGTCTGCAACATGGCCATCGAAGGCGGCGCGCGCGCGGGCTTGATCGCTCCGGACGACAAGACCTATCAGTACCTCGCCGGCCGCAAGTTCGCCCCCAAGGGCGCCGATTGGGATGCCGCCGTCGCCCGCTGGAATCAACTCCCCACCGACGAAGGCGCTACCTACGATCTGTCGACTTCGATCGATGCCGATGCCCTTGAGCCGATGATCACCTTCGGCACCAACCCCGGCATGGGCATTCCGGTGTCCGCGCCGATCCCCGATCCGGCGAAGCTCTCCGATCCCATGGAGCGCGACTCGCTCATCAAGGCGCTCAAGTACATGGACCTCCAGCCCGGCAAGCCGATCCTCGGCCAGAAGATCGATGTCGTGTTCATCGGAAGCTGCACCAACTCGCGTATGACCGATCTGCGCGCCGCGGCATCGCTGCTGAAGGGCCGCAAGGTCAATCCCAACGTGCGCGTCATGGTGGTCCCCGGCTCGATGGAGATCAAGCGCCAGGCGCAAGCCGAAGGCCTCGATCAGATCTTCCGCGACGCCGGCGCCGAGTGGCGCGAAGCCGGCTGCTCCATGTGCATCGCCATGAACGGCGATCAACTCACCCCGGGGCAGTACAGCGTTTCCACTTCCAACCGTAACTTTGAAGGCCGTCAAGGCAAGGGCGGGCGCACGCTGCTCGCCAGCCCGCTGACCGCCGCAGCCAGCGCCGTCACCGGCGTAGTCACCGACGTGAGGACCATGCTGTGAGCAAATTCACTTCTATTTTCAGCCAGTTCGTATCCATGCCCGTCGATAACATCGACACGGACCAGATCATTCCGGCACGGTTCCTGAAGACGATCTCCAAGGACGGCCTCGGCGACCAGCTCTTCTACGATTGGCGCTATGAATCGGACGGCTCGCCGAAACCGGACTTCATCCTCAATCAGGCCGCATCGAAGACGAAGCAGATCCTGCTTGCGGGCGATAACTTCGGCTGCGGCTCTTCCCGCGAGCATGCTCCGTGGGCGCTGACGCAGTACGGCTTCCGCGCCGTCATCAGCACCAGCTTCGCCGACATCTTCAAGCAGAACTCGCTGAAGAACGCCCTGCTGCCGATCGTCGTTTCCCGCGACATCCACGCCGCCTTGTTCGCCAACCCGGAGTGGACGCTCAGCATCGATCTCGCCACGCAGACCCTCGAACTTCCCGACGGCCGCAAGGTGGAGTTCGCCGTCGATGGCTTCTCCAAGCACTGCCTGCTCGAAGGCATCGATGAGCTCGGCTACATCCTCCAGCAGGAAGCCTCCATCAAGGCCTTCGAGGCCCAGCGCGTCGGCTCGCTCAATACGTTGGGCTAGCCACACTCACTCGATTCGAACCACGGCTACATCCCGATCTCCGACGGTTGCCGACAACCTTCGCCCGTCGATGCGTATCGACTTGTTGCCCCATACATCCTTGGCCGATGGGATCGCATCGCCCAATTCCACCACTACCGGACGCTCCTGGCGTGTCGGATTGAGGATGTACAGCACCTTGCCTGCGGGGCCGCGATGGAGGCGTACCTTCACCAACGGATCGCTCACCGTCAGGGTTCGCGCCACGCCTGCCCAATCCAGCAATCCGGCAAAGAACGTCCGCCCCTGCTCGGTTGGCCGCTTGAAGTATCCTGCGCCGGGGAACGATCCAATCAGCAGAGTCCGTCCCTTGCCCGAGGCACGCTCCACGGCCGCGGTGCGACCACTTGCGTGGCGCCCCGCCGCTCTCCCGCCCGCTAGGTCGTATTCCTGAATAAAGAAACGCCCCGGGATCGTCTGCCCGCGCACGGTGACCGAATAGTTCTCCAGCAGATCGGGGGTGAACTCTACATACGATTCCTTCGCCCCAAATAACTGGTCGAGACCGTAGTTCGGCTGCACGGTGCCCACCTTGCCCCGTTCGCCGAAGTACGCCGGCAGTCCCTCGCTCACCAGGACGCCGCCATTCTGCACATAGGCGATCAACTTCTTCACCGTCGCTTCCCGCAAGTGAATCGGGTACGGCAGATACACCAGTGGATACTCCGCAATATGGTCGAGATGCACGAAGTCCGCCTGAATGTTGTTATCGAAGAACGCCTGGTATGCGCCTCGCGCCGACTGGGCGTAGTGCTCCGTGGAGCCCTGCTGGACATAGTTGAAGATCTGCGACTCCGGCACCCATGCAATTCCTACTTCGCCCCGCACGGGACGCGCTTTCCACAACTCCGGATTCGCATTCGCCCAGCGCGCGATCTTGCCTGTCATCTCCGCCCGCGGAGTGACCGACCCATCCATGCCGAATGCCCCGAACGCCCCGAATAGCGGCCCGTCCAGGAGGGGTCGCCACCGCGGATACAGAATCCCGGTCGCACCACCGGCAATCGAAATCATGTTCCAGATGCGCACATCCTTGTCATCCGTGATGCGGCCGTCTTCGCGCGCACGCCCGATCACCTGCGGCTGCATCCACAACGGACCCGCCTGCGCTTCGGCATGCCAGAACGGCTTTCCGCGCGATCCGGCACGCACCAGATCCACTGCATGAAACTGCTTCCAGGGTTCATTGCCCTTACGTGAGGCGACCCAGGTGAAACCCCAGACATCCACATCCGCGGCGGACCGCCATTCATCATAGGTGGCCGACGGATGCCCCTCCAGCGACATGCCCACACCATGGGCGACCACTTTGTTCTTCGGATCCTGTTTGCGGAACAGATCCACGCGCCACTTCGCCAGGCTGTGCGCATTGTCTATGCGAAACTGTAGCCAGTCGAGGCTTTCCGGATAGCCGGAAAAGTTCTTCGGCGGATGAATATCGTCCCAATCGGCGTAGCTGTAGCGGTACCAGGCCTTGCCCAGGGCCTCCAGTGATCCGTACTTGTTCTTCAGCCACTGCCGGAACTTGCGCTGCGTGGCGGGGCAATAGCAGAGCATGTTTTGCGCCGATCCACCCTGCGCGGTGTGCTCGTTCCAGAGGTCGTAGCCCATGGTGGCGGGATGAGTCTTGTAGCGGTCAATCAAGGCGATGAGCCACTTCTCGGCCAGGCCTTTGGCATCCTCGTTGTCGAGACACAGTCCTGGAAATCCACCCGTGGCGCTCGACCCGGAGATCCCGGAATCGACGGGCTTGCCATCGGCGCTCAAGTAGCGTGCGTGGGCATAGCGGGTGAAGGCCCACTCCGGCGCCGCGGTCACCATCTCGGCTAGGATCACGCGGATATTGTTCTTCGCCGCCAGGTCCATCTGCATGTCGTAGTCGCGCCAGTCCATCTTGCCCGGAGCAACTTCCACCGCCGACCACATGAACCAGTGGCGAAATGTGTTCATGCCGACTTTCGCGGCCGTCGCATGATCTCGCGCCCAATCCTGCTCGGGCGGATTCGACTTCCGAAAATACACCGCGCCGTAGGGAAACACGGGGTCAGCCGCGGGCAGCGACGCCCCCGTTAGAAAGACAGCAAGTAAGAGGTGCATAGTTAAAAGTAAAACTTCAGTGCGAACTGAATCTGGCGTCCCGTTGCCGTGGACGCCGAGAGCTTTCCGAATTCCGGATTGTTGTCGTTGCACGCCGAACCGGGGGTGCGGCCGATGCACGTCATGGCCGGGCTATTCGAACTCGGCAGGAAGAAGGTCGGCGTATTGGTGAGGTTGAAGAACTCCGAACGGAACTGCAACCTGTAGCGCTCTGTGAAGAGAAAATCCTTGAAGATCGAAAAATCGAAGTTCGTTGATCCCGGCCCACGCACGAGCCGCCGCGCCGCATCGCCGAACATCTGGATCTGCTGGCCGCTGCGCGCAGTCGTGGTGCCCGGCACACGGAATGCCGCGGGATTGAAATAGCGGTCCGGGCTGCGCTCGCTGTTCGGGATCAGCATCGGGACCCCCGGCACGCGGTCGGGCATGTTGAACGTATTGAAAATCGGGGGGAGCCGGTTGGTGCGGATATCGGTGGGGAATCCACCGCGCAGCGTCGTGATACCGTTTATCTGCCATCCTCCAATCAGCCGCGAGGCAAGCGAGTTGGAACTGAGCCACGGCCGGCCCGGCCCCCACGGCAACTCGTATCCGTAGCTGAATGTGAAGTTCTGCGGAACGTCAATGGGCGCAGGGCCCCTTTCGCGTGACAGATTGTAGGCATCGAGCGAAATGGACGTTCCTCCGTTCTGGGTGAATGCGCTTGGCCCGGCTCCCAGCCTCTCCAGGTTTTTCTGAATCGTGTAGTTGGCCAGGAAATTCAGCCCGAACGAGTAGCGCTTCTCCACACGGAGGTTGAACGCGTTGTAGTTCGAAGACGCCAGCGAGAAGGTGGGAGTCACAGCGCCGTTCACCTGCGGGGAGGGACGGTTCCGTTGTATGTTCCGCCCATCGAGCGCATATTCAAATGGCACTTGGTTACGATTGACAAAGATCGAAGCCAGATCCCTTCCTCTCGCGCCTTGATAGGACGTCTCGATCAGCCACGCCTCGGCCGGCTGAAATTGAATCGAGAAGTTGAACTGCTGCAGCATCGGCATGCGCGCATCGTGGAACCCCTGCGAGCGAATCGTGCGGGTGATCGGACGGTCGGCTGTGAAAGCGCTCAAGTCCCTCGCGCTTGGCGCGGCCTGTATCGGAGTATTGATGGTGTAGGGCGGCGCCACTGTGGTGGACGCGCTCACCGTGGGGACAATCAGCGCCGGGGTGTTGGGGTTATTGCCCGCAATCTGCGTCACTTCCTGATTCTGGTCCCGCAGGCCATAGAAGATACCGTATCCTCCGCGCAACACCCAGCGCCGCTTGAGCTGATACGCAAAGCCCACCCTTGGCCCAATGTTGTTGTGATCGCCATCCACGATGGCGCGGCTCACTCCGGATTCGCCGGGAACCACGAAGCGGCCCTGGTCGATATCGAACAGCCCGCCCCGGTCGCGCGCATCCACCGGTTGGGTGAACAGGTCGTAGCGGAAGCCAAGGTTCAACGTCAGGGCACGGGTCACTTTGAAATCATCCTGGAAGAACGTGCCGAAGTAGATCTCCCGCTGACGCCCCCAATCGAGCATCTGCGTACCCTGTACCAGCGAGGGGAAGCCGAGCAAGTAATCCGCAAACGGCGCACCCGAACCCGTCGCATCCGTCGATGAGGTGAGGATGGACCCGAAAATGAACTGCCCAAAGAAGGGGTTGCCACGGAGGTTGTCGAAACGCGGCCGCCGAATATCGACGCCTGTTTTCATGTTGTGCTTGCCCCGTGTGATGGAAATCGTATCCGCCACCTGAATGCGAGTCTCATAGTTCAAATCGCTCGCTCCGCCGCCCCAGCCATCAAACTGCACACTGCCCGTGGCTTCGCCCGAAAAGTTAAACGCAATCCCTGGGAAACCTTTAACCGGAAACGGGAACAGCGCGACATTGTTCTGCCCGGCAAACGAGACTCCGTCGCCCACGCCATCCACAATGCGCGATCCATTGTGACGCGTGACCCCGGCCCGGATTTCGTTCACCATCGTCGGGCTGAACAGGTGCGTATCGGTCAACACCAACTGCCGGATATTCCGGTATTGCGTGTTGCTGCCGCCAATGAATCCATCAAACACGCCAGGTTGCGGCGTCGTTTGATCGGACCACGACCACCGCCCCATCAGCGAATTCTTGGACGAGAGCTGATGGTCAATCCGAATATCGTATTGATCCCCATCAAAGCCGCGCGGCACCTGGCGGAAGAAGTTCCGCGAGATCGCATTCTGTGCCCCGAAGTTCGGCGTCGGGATCAACCCCAGGATTGCCGCGGAAGATGCATTGATGCGCGACTGCGGAATCCGCGCGTCCGGAAAAAGAGTGCTGATCACCCGGCCCGTGGGCCCGATGCGCCTTGCCGCAGGGTCGTAAACCGGTGTTCGCAACAGAGACAAATCGCCACTCCGGATCGCGGCCGGCGGAACCGAGATAATGCTATTGGCCGATGCCGTCCGCTGGCGCGTGCCCTGATAGTTCACGAAGAAAAACGTGCGGTCGCGGATGATGCGTCCCCCGAAGACGCCACCGAACTGGTTCTGCCGGAACTTGGCTCGCGGCAGCCTCGCGGCGTTGGTGAAGAAATTGTTCGCATCCAGTTTCTCGTTGCGGAGGAATTCAAATACAGACCCGTGGTACGCGTTGGTTCCACCCTTGATGGTGGCCGTCACCAGCGAGCCCGCGGCGCGTCCAAACTCCGCCGAGAAGGCATTCGTCTTGACCTTGAACTCCTGCACCGCGTCCACGCTGGGCAGCAACGCAATCCCGCTACGCCCAATCGCGCCGTTGGTCACCGTGGTGTTGTTGTCGATGCCATCCAGCAGCACTTCATTCGACGAAAAACGTCCGCCGCCGGCGATGAACGGCAGGTTCGTGCCCATGCCGAAAACCTGTGTCGTATTTCCGGCCAGCAATCCCAAGCCGAACGCATTGCGCCCGTTCAACGGGAGTTCCAAGATCTTCTTGTTCTCGATGACCTGCCCCAGCGACGAGGTGTCGGACTCCAGCAGCGGCGTCTGCTCTGTCACCAGGATCGACTCCTTCACATCGCCGGGCACGAGCGTCACGCGTGCCGAGGCGTTCTGATCCACCTGCAGGACAAACTGCTCGATCGTCGCTTTCTTGAATCCTGCCGCCTCAACGGTGATGCCGTATACTCCGGCGGGCAGAAACGTAGCCTGGAACTCGCCGCGGCCGTCGGTGACGCCGGTACGGGCAAGCCCGGTGTTCTTATTCATGATGGTGACCTGTGCGCTGGTCACGACGGCTCCGGTGGAGTCATCGGCGACAACGTTCAGCGTACCGGTGGAAACCTGTGAGAAGGAAATAGCGGCGCAAAACACCATTCCTGAAAGAGCGCGAGACAAAGTTTTCATAGAACTTCCGTTGGTGGGGATTATATATCATCTGGCGCGCGCTATTTTCGGAACAGCCGGTCCGTTGCGTTGCTTACCCCCTTGTCGGTAGTGATCGTGCCAGGCTTCCAGCGCTCTGCGATGTCGACATCCTGCTTCACCTTGATGGTCAATCCGTTCATATCCACGAAGCCGACACGGTTGTAGAGGTGCGGTGTGGTGTATTGCTCGCTGTAGGTCCGGGCATAGTTTTGCCATGCCTGCGCGGCCCGTTGCAAGGAATCCACGGCCTCTTTCTTTTCCGCGGCGGAAGAGGAGCGGTCGTACAACGCCAGTGCCGCAGCACCACGGATTTTTGCCGCATAATACTGCGCCAGGTACGACATCGCGCGAATGTCGCCCAGCGTCTCTCGCAACTCCTGGGTTCCGCCTCGCATCGGCGCGATCGCCTCCAACGCCTTGCCCGCGGCCGATTCCAGAGCCGCGGCAATCTCCAGCGGACCTACCCCTCCCACGGGTTGTCCGGCGAGTTTGTTCTTGCGCCATTCGAGAATGCTGAGAACACCGCTGCCGGGCATCGACTGCCCTTCCACAAAATGCCGCACGGTGTAGAAACCACGATGCCGCGGATGGCTTAGACACGCTTCCGGGAACCACCGCAAATCGATGTCGCCCCAGAAAAATCGGGTGATCAACGGAAACACCATCGACGCCTCCGCCCACGCGCGATAGAGAGCCGCTCCATTCACATCCGGAAAATGGCGCGTTACGATTTGTTCAAAGTGCGCATCGGGAAGACTCGGCTCATAGGCGAGGCGCCCCCACAGCAGGAACGAATACCACTGCTTTTGCATCACCAGTTGATGCGGCCTCCGCGGACGCCGCGACAGGAATTCTCTTCCCCAGGTGTATCCATCGGGACCCATGTAGAAACCTGCGATTTTGTCCGCGCCGGGAATCGCCTTGATGTAATCCCGCGCAAATTGCGGGTTCCCCCAACGGAAGCTGTACACGTCGTCATTGCGGACCGTGAGCCACGTCTTGCGTCCGGCAGGCATGCTCTTCAACACGTCCTGAATGAACGGCGGGTTCGGAATCGAATACATGTGAGCCACGGAGTACTTGAAGCTGAGTTCGAAGGTTCCGGGGAATTCGCGAAATTCGTGCAGTATCTCGTCCTGCCCGGTCTGGTGGTAACGATGAATGAGCCCGAACGGCCTGCCAGGCTGCTGTTTCAATGCATCCCGAATCCCTTCCCCATAGGTCTTCCAGAGCCATTTCTCCTTCGAGAATTCGCCAGGAATCTCGCGCATCTGTTCCCCCGCGGTGATGCCGATGCCGGAGAGCAGCGGATAGGTGGTCACCAACTCCCTTACACTGGCGCGAAAGTAATCGATGGTTTTTGGATTCGTCTGATCGGGAGTGATGCCATACTTGCCGTCCGTGCCGAAGGTAAAAATGTTCCAGGTGATGATCCAAACATGGATGCCGCGATTGCGGGCGTACTGCATCACATCGCGCCAGAAACGGATTTTATCCTCGATGCTCATGGTGCGCACCGTTTCCAGGTGTTCGAGCAATTCCGGACGCACCATGTCCGAGCCCGTGTGCGTATAGGTTTCGTCCATCCGGTACCGGGTGCGCTTTACGTCGGCGAGGGCAATGTCCGGATACTCCGGCGCCTTCACCATCGAAGGGAAGGGATGCAGGCTCCACAGCGAGAGCATGTTGTAGCGATGGCGCGCCATCTCGTCCAGAAACTCGCGCCAGAAATCGAACGACCACATCTCGGGAATGTTGGCCTGTGCCGCATCGGAGTTATCCGAATAGGTGGGTGTGCGAGCATCCAGCGGTATGTTGAACTTGATGCCCCGTTTTTCGATGTGCGGAGCATGATCGGAACCAGGTGTTGTTTCCAGGGTTCCCAGCCGCAGTTTTTCCGCCAGATCCAGTCCACCGTACATGGCTCCTTCAGCGTCCGCACCTAACGCCGCCACGACGTTTCCATTGCGGCGGATGGCATAGGATTGCGGACGCGCGCCCTTTGGCGGTTCGAGCTTCGCAGTACGCGCCAATGCATGGGCACGCCCGCCCGAAGCGATGACGATGCAGGGTGCGCATGGCAGCTTGCCGAAGTCGTCCAACGCGAATTCAGGCATCGCGGCGCCGGCAACCTTCACAATCTCACTTGCGGCGAAGGCAACCTGGGGAATGGATCGATCGTAGAATAATGCGGGTTTCGCTTCCGCCATGGCGGCAAGCAAGAGAATGGATAAGAAGACCATGCCACCGGCCCTCCCAGGCCGGAAGCTATATCATATGGCGAAACCACCGTGCGTTTTCGGTGACTCGCACGCTACATGAAGTTCCGGGTATGCAGCGCGGACATCTCCTCCGCCTCTGCTTCCGGGAATCCCAGGCGCAGTAGCCGCTTCGTGCGCTGCGTGTGCATGTCACGTTGCAGCGCATCCACGGCATCGTGACCGCGAGCCAGATCCGCCGGCGACCACGATCCCGCGGCCATCAGCACCAGCGCATCGAAGACTTCGCTATTCAAACCGGCCGTGTGGCGCAGCGCATCATGGCGTTTGCGCACGGCGTTCATGAGCGCCGCAGGCAGCCCCGCGTCCGCCGCGATGTGCGACCGCAGGTGCGACATCCCGAATGCCACGTGGCGCGCTTCATCCTGCGCCGCCAGCCGGCAAACTGCCGCCGTCACGACGTCCGGCGCATGGCGTTCCATGAACCAAAGCAGCGAAAGAAACGTACCTTCGCCCAATACGGACAGCAGGAACGAAGCGATGGCGAAATCCGGTTCCTCCACCAGCGTCTGTAACGAAGCCTGCCCGCCTGCTGTCGACAGCCCAAGCTCCCGCCGCTTCAGCAGCGCACGCCGCGTGAACACTTCTACATGCCGCGCTTCGTCGGCGGCCTGAATCGCCAGCACCTGCATCACCTCGCGGAAGTGCGGATGCAATTGCGCCAGAAAGCGGCTCGGCACCAGCAACGCGGCGGTCTCGTTCTCCACCAGGTAGGTCATGATCTGCACCACTGCGTCTTCCACTTCTTCGGGGAGTTCAAAGGGCGTGTCCCACGGGATCGCCGTTGCGGGATCCCATTGCGCGGCGGCCGCCTGCGCGTACAACCGCGCCGCGTCCTCTGACCACACCTCATCCTTCTCGCGCAACGGGAAACGAAACTCCGGCGAGCCTGCCTCCACCAGTGCGCCGCGCGCCGCCAGGCCCCATCGCTGCGGAGGATGATCCGCCACAGCGCCAGGCGCCTGCGCATCCGCATGGCCCGCACGCTCGGCCCCGGCCCAACGTTGTGCCGTGGCATCGCCGGGTTGCACGATGGCGACGCCATCCTCGGCCAGCGCGAACCCGTGGCCTTCGCCGCGGCACCACGCCCGCAGATGCACCGCCAGTTCCGGCGCGGACCCTGCCACCGTGATCGGCTCCCCGCGCGGGCAAAGGCGCAATGCCCGTTTCAACAGCATGGCGCCGCCGCGATCGAACGCCAGTTGGCCCAGATCTACGTGCATCGCTTCACAAACTCATCCAACGTGCTGAAGCGATCGACAGCACGCGACAGCAGTGAATACCCTTCGGTGCGTCCCGGCAGCCACTGCTTGAGCCCTTCCAGATCGAGCAACCGCCGCACCTGCGCATCGGCGTACGACATCGCCAGCAACAAGCCGCGGAAGCGTTCCACCAACTCCGCCGGAGCCCCATCGAGCACCGTGAAGTTGCAGTGGTCGTACGGTGCCGTCTGCGCCAGCACGCGTGTCGCGCCCGAGGCGAGCGTTCCTTCCTGGATGAAGAGCAGATGGTTCCCGTCAATCAGGCAGGCCGCATCGCAGGCGCCCTGAAACAATGCCCGCGCCGCATCCCGCTCGCCGCCGATGTGATCGCCGTGCTTGCCGAGTAGTACATCGAAGGGCACCACCTCGAAGTCGCGATCCGGCACTAGCCCTTGCGCGGCCAGATGCTCCAGCGGAATGAGTGTTGCCTGCGGGGAATCCTTCGCCCCTACGGCAACGCGTTTCCCCCGCAAATCGGCCACGCTCGTGATGCCGCTGTCGGCGCGCACGACGATCAGCGACGTCAGATCGCGATCCGTATCCCGCATGGCAATCGCTTCGGCCCGCCGTCCCAGACGGGCGGCGATACGCTCGG
>CALFYN010001016.1 GCA_937952345.1 uncultured Acidobacteriota bacterium | reverse complement strand
GGAGGATGGCTGGTCAGTGAAGCGGATGCTGCGGATGCTGGCGCTGACGCAAGCCTACCGCATGAGCGATACGGTGCATCCCGCCGATCCGAACAATGATACTTTTCATCACATTCCACTGCGCCGGCTGGAGGCCGAGGAGATTCGCGATTCCATCCTGAGCGCGGCGGGATCGCTGGATACTTCGATGATGGGGCCGTCGATTCCAGTGTTCTACGCGCACGATACGGGCGCAACGAAGGGCGACCGGCCCAAGGGTCCGCTCGATGGGAATGGCAGGCGCAGTGTGTACCTGGAGATCCGCCGCAACGCCACCAATCCGTTTCTGGAAGTGTTCGATGTCTACAAGCCCACCACTACGCGCGGGCAACGCGATGTCACTACAGTGCCGGCGCAGTCACTGGCTTTGCTGAACAGCCCGTTCCTAATGGAGCAGGCCACGAAATGGGCGAATGCCGAACCGGACGTCGATTCCATCTTCCGCCGCATCTTCGGGCGTACGCCCAACGCGGCGGAGCGCGACAGCACACTCACGTTTCTCGCCGAACTGGGCCGGGCCAATCTGATTCATGCGCTGTGGAACCGGAAGGAGTTTCTGTATGTCCGGTAATGCGAGACAGAACTTGTCGCGCCGGGAGTTGCTGCATCGCGCTTCAAACGGTTTTGGGATGATGGCGCTGGCCGGTTTGCTCGCCGAGCAATCGAAAGCGGCAACGCACTTCCCTGCCCGCGCGAAGAACGTCATCTTCTGCTACATGTCGGGCGGTGTGTCTCACATCGACTCCTTCGATCCCAAGCCAAGATTGGCGAAGGAAGCCGGACAGCCGATGCCTGTGCCCCTCGACCGCACGATGTTCAACGACAACGGGAACATCATGCCTTCGCCTTGGACTTTCAAGAACTATGGACAAAGCGGCATCCCGGTGAGCGAGATTTTCGCCAGCATGGGAGATGTGGCCGATGAGTTGTGCGTGATTCGCTCCATGACAGTGAAGTTCATGGAACATGCCCAGGCGAATAACTACTTTCACAGCGGTAATCCGCTGGTTGGTTTTCCCAGCCTCGGCGCCTGGACCAGCTACGGATTGGGCACGGAGAACCGCAATTTGCCGGGCTTTGTCGTGCTGGGGAGCGGTGAGATCCCACTGGGTGGAATCAATGTCTTCGGCAGCGGATTTCTGCCGGCGATTCATCAAGGCTCGTTTCTCTATCCGGAACGCAAGGAGCCGTTGCAGGACATTTCTCCCAAGGAAGCCGATGACGTCCAGCGGCGAAAGCTGGCTTTCATTGCCGGCGGGGACAAAGCCTTCTTGCAGCAGGTGCACAATCACCAACTGGTGGAATCGGCCATTCAGAATTACGAGACGGCATACCGGATGCAGTCCGCCGTACCGGAACTAGTGGATCTGCGCGGCGAGACTGAAGCGACGAAGAAGTTGTACGGAGTGGATTCCGAGAACCCAGGCAAAGCGGCATATGCCCGGCAGTGTCTGCTGGCACGACGGCTGGTGGAACGCGGAGTGCGCTTCGTGGAAGTGAGCATGGTTGCGCCCAAGGGGCTTGGCGGCGGCAACACCTGGGATCAGCATGCCAAGCTCGAAGTGAATCACGCGAAGAATGCGTTCGTGGTGGATCAGCCCATCGCCGCACTCGTGAAGGATCTGAAAGCTCGCGGGCTGCTGAAGGATACGCTCGTGATCTGGAGTGGGGAGTTTGGGCGCACGCCGTTTTCACAAGGCAAGGACGGGCGCGATCATAATCCATCGGGCTTCTCGCTGTGGATGGCCGGCGGCGGCGTGAAGGGTGGAACCATCTTCGGGCAGACGGATGAGTACGGTTACCGGGCCATCGAAAACATCCTCACCATTCACGATTTTCACGCTACGGTTCTCCATCTGCTGGGTGTGGATCATCAGCGGTTGACCTTCCGCTTCGGGGGACGGGATTTCCGGCTCACGGATGTGCACGGGCAGGTGATACGGCCGGTATTGGCCTAGTAGGGGGAAAATTTCACACGCGGCTGCTGCACCCAATTCAACGCAGCACGTACTTGAAACTCTGGTGACTACCATTCCACGGCCATACCCGCGGAGGGAACGATCGGGAACAACCGCTCGAATCCGAGACGGATCACTCGCGTCCGCGTATCGATGCCGCGTACGTCGTCGAAACGGGCGTTGTCGCGGTTGTAGAGATTAATCACTTCGACGAATAGCGTGATGTGCCAGCCCTTCTTCACGAACGTCTTGTTCGCCCGGACATCCAGCCGGTGGTATTCCGGCAGCCGAAGCTGGTTGCGTTGTTCGGAGAGAAAGAAGGGATTCGAACCCACGGCGAAGGCCCGCACGGGAAAGCCGCTGCCGTAGGTCCACCGTCCACTCAGGTTCACCGTGGGCCGCAGCCGATAACTGAGAAACAGGTTCACAAGGTGCCGCTGATCAAAATCGGAGGGATAGCGAATTCCAGTCACCCCCTCGCGCACATGCGCCGCATTGTACGTATAGGACGCCCAACCGGTGAGTCCGTTGGCGGATCGTCTCTGGACAAGAAATTGCAAACCACGGGCATAGCCTCGCACCGAATTGTCATAAGGGGCAAGCAGATTCCCCGCGTACACGCGGCCGTTGAGCAGGCGCGCTTCCTGCAAGGGACGCACGATGAGATCACGGTCGGCACGGTTCCACGCACTGATACGCACGCGTGTCCGCTCACCCAGGCGCTGCTCCAGCGAGAGCTGCGTTTGCACCGCACGCTCAGCCAGCAGCGATGTTCGGCCGAATCGCGAATAGCTCTGGTTGAGTTCCGGATACTGCACGTACGTGCCCCAATTGGCATTGAACTGCGTCGAGGGTCTCAGAAAAACAGACATCGATGCCATTGGCGATGCCGAGTTCACACCATTCACCGAGTGTCGATCCACTCGGCCCCCGGCACGCAACTGCAGCTTTCCCTCAAACCCCTGCCACTGCTGTACGGCATGAGCGCCACCTCGTAACCCGGTGCCGCGGTATTCATCCAGACGCAGCACAAACGGCGCGGCGGATAGGCGGCGATCGAGAAACCCTTCGTCGCGCATGCGGCGCAGGTTCGCCCCGAAGGAGAGGCTTGCCTGTTCATGCCATTGCCAGTTGTTATCGGAGTTGGCAACCCATTCGTTGTAGTGGCCACCGGCAAGGGGGTCGCGCGCGCGGTTGGTGTTTTCGAAGCGCTCACGGACCCAGGCCGCGTTCGATTGCATCAGCAGGCGTCCCGGAGTCCATCGCGATCCGGCCTTCACGATGCCGAAGGTATACCCGCTCTCAAAAAAGGTATTGATCCCGAGAGTCGACTCCGCGCCGCTACGATCGAGTCCGGACCGGCCGAGTATCCCTGTGAGCGAGACGTTGTGGCGGCGGGTAAGATCGTAATTGAGGCGGCCCTGTACGTCGGAGAATCCGAATGCGATGGAGGGATCGCCACTGGTGGTGTTGATGATGTACTGCAGGTAGCTCTTGCGTGCGCTCATGAGCCAGGAGCCACGCCCGGCGTGCAGCGGCCCCTCCAACAGCAACGATGCGTTCGATGCACTGGCCGCGCCACGTCCCGTGAACTTCTTGCGGTCGCCATCCCGCAGCCACAGGTCGACAGCCCCTACCGTACGATCGGCGAATTGCGGCGGTGGCGTGGAAGCATGCAACTCGGCGCGCTCCAGCAAATCACTGCTGATCACGGTGAGAGACGCGGAGGTGGGATCTGCTTGCAGTGTGTGAAATGGGGTGTGCAGCAGCACACCGTCGAGGAACACCCCGACGCGATGGGGCGAAGCGCCGCGCAATGTGATCTGGCTCTGGAAATCATCGTTGGGATTAACGCCCGGCAAGCCTTGCACGGCTCGCAGCGGATCATCCGCCAGCACGCTAGCCAGGTTGCGGAGTTCCATCCCGGCGAGGCTGAGTGCATTCTGCGTTTCTACCGCGTACGGCCCCGCCGATACCGTGAGTTGCTCGGATTGCCGCAACGTGTCGGGCGTGAGCAGGATCTCCAGTTCCCCCTCATTGGTCAATGTGATCTTGAAAGGGCGATATCCGGAGCAGGAAGCTTGCAGTTGCACGGGCAAGGCAGCAATGGCCAGTACGAACCGCCCGTGCGTATCCGAGACGGCCTGTGTGCCCGCGCTCAGATCCTGAATGAGCGCCTTGCCGACAGGCTCGCGCGTAGAGGCATCCAGCACAACTCCCGTCACATCGGCGGCGCGCGCCGCGAGACACACTAGTCCGAAAACCAACCGCATTTGCTACTAGTGTGCCTCTTTGCGGAGCGCGATGGATGTTGGCCCGTCTTCAGAAGGAGAATCGCAGCATCAGTTCGACACGGCGATTGGCCGCGGAGCCGCCACCACCGCCCGGACCAAATCCTCCCGCCAGTTGCGTGGACTGGCCGAACAGCGCGGAACTGAGGTTGCCGTTGGGCGGCGCGAGGTTGACGTTGTTCAGCAAATTGCGTGCCTGGATGGACAACGTGAGGTTGTACCGCTTGCCGCTGTTGGTGTTGAACATGCCTCCGGGCCCACCGCCACCGCCGGGTCCGCGCCCGCCACCGCCGCGCATCATGGGAGGCGGTCCGCCACCCCCAGGGCCGCCACCGGGTCCGCCAGGACCACGTCCATCGCGTCCTCCCGGAGGCCCCATCTCCGCGGGTCCGGATTCGCCACGGCTCCCGAAGCTCCATGTCTTGCCCAATCGCATGTTCACGGAAAACGAGCCCGGCCCGCGCCCGTAGTTGCGGGGGATGATGGTGTCATTCGCGCCAGGGTTCAGCAGAAAAGCGCCCCATGCCGTTTGCACCACGCCTGGCGCATTCAAGTCCGTTGCGAATGCTGGCCGATCGTTGAACATCGTGTCACCGTTGTTGTCTCGGCCGGTGATGATATTGAAGGGCGCACCGCTCGATGCCATAACAAATGGATTGAGGCTAATGCCGTATTTCGTGTTCACCGCACCGCCCATCACGAAGCGATGGCGGATATCAAAGCCCGACGGCCCATATTCGTTCGATAGGTCGTAGGTGTTGGCGGGGAAGCTACCCACCCCATCCGTATCGCTGCGGGCACGGCCGTAGACATAGAATCCGAACAGACTGACCTTGGAAGAGAACCGCGTGCTGAAGTTGGTCATCAACTGGTTCTGGCGGCTGAAGCCCGTGGATTCGTATTGATAGATATTTCCAACAACGCCGTAGGGGAACACACCATCGGCCAGCGGCGCGTTGATATTGCGCGCGCGCAGTTGATGCACGCCGCGGCTAAAAACATAATTGAATCCGATTGTTGTATTGCGCGGAAGCTGCCGGTCCATCCCCACCGAGCTTTGCAGCAGGTAGGGAGTGCGCAGCGTGCCATCCAGCGAACGAACCGTGCTCACGCCCTGATATGCGGCCAGTTCACTCAACGCCGGAATGGTCAGGAAGAAATTGGGATTGGGCACGATGTAGTTCACCTGGTTCGCGCCGTTGAATCGCAGGGATTGCAGCGTGAGGTTATCGGACACGCGGTCATAGAACATGCCCGCGCCCAGCCGGAGTACTGTCTTCGCCTGCCGGTTCGCCCCGCCATCCACGGCCCAGGCCAGTCCGACACGCGGCGCGAAATTATTGTGGTTGGAAATGTTGTTCTGATCTTCCCATCGAACACCGGCGCTCAAGGTCAGCGTCGGCTTGATTCGCCAGTCTTCGGTAAGAAACAGCCCGACGTCCGTCTGTGACACTTCGGCCAGCGGGTTGCCCCCATTAATGGTGAATTGCGTTGCGCCGCCTCCCAACGCGCGGATCTGCGCGCTGGTGTAACCCCTCTGCTGAAAGAGCAGCGTGCGCCGGTAGCGTTCGAGCGAGGTGATGAACATCGTCTGCCCCGTGGGCTGCAGTCCATCGAGCACAGGCGCCAACCCGCCGCCGAACGTGAACGTGCCGCCGAAGTTGTTGGGCGATTCGTCATCCAGATAGGAAGATCGCACCCGCACACCAAACTTCACACTATGCCGCCCATGCAGGTAAGTGGTGAGATTCTGCATCTCAAACCGTGTCTGCCGCTGATTCGTGAGTCCCACTTGCGCTCCACCGCCGCTGAAGGCGTCCAAAACATTAATGGCAGCCAATGTATTATCGCCGTACTGTCGCATGCTGCTGCGCTGCATCTGAAATCGCGTCTCATTGATGGCCTTCGCGCTGAGAATCGCGGTTTCGGTCAATTGCAGGGTGTGCTCCGTATCCCGCGCGTCGTAGGCCCGCGACAACAATGAGAACTCGCCCACACCACGGTTGTCATTGCGGATGGGCGAGTAGTGATAGCGCGCCACCAGCGTGTTCTTCTCGTTCAATTGATAGTCGAAGCGCGGGGAAAGATTCAGCCGCAGTTGCGGCGTCACCACCGACTGCTGGAATGCCTGCGGCTGCAAATTCGTGTCCAGGATCGTCGCATTGATGATAGCGTTCTCATCCACGCTGCGCCCTTCGAAATCGAACCCGAACGAGGATTTCTTTGTCACCGGCCCGCTGATGCGTCCCCCGAACATGCGCGACTGGAACGGAGCACGATTGGGAGAGAACGGGTTGCGAGAATTCAACGATTCATCGCTGAAACCAAAGAAAGCATCCCCGCGAAACCGGTCCGTACCCGGCTTAGTCAGGATCTCAATGCGTCCGAAGCCGATACGGTCGAACTCGGCTGAGTATGGATTCTGATTGATACGCACCTCGCGAATGGAGGATTTCGGAGGTAGTCGTCCGCCGGTGAATCCATCGATATAGATCTGGCCGCCATTGGGGCCGGCGCCCGGTCCCGCCAGCGCTTGCAGCTCGGAAGCCAACTGGTCCGGATCGTCGGAGAGGCTCTTCAAATCCTCCTCGCGAAGAATCAGCGCACCGGCGTTCTGATTCGGATCGGTGCCGATGCTGTACTTGTCGTCTTCCACCGTGACGGCCTGTGCCTCCTGCGCGATGGCAAGCCGCATGTCGAGCACACGTGCGGCGCGCACATCGACATCAGCCTGGGTAAACACCGCAAACCCGCGTTTCGCCACACGCACGGAATAGAGCCCCGGCGTCAAGGGCGCAATCTCATACAGACCCTGCTCATCGGTGGTGACGCGCCGCTCTTTGCCACCGGCGGTCTTCACCGTCACCGTGGCGCCCGGCACCGAAGCTTCCGAAGGGTCGGTGACACGGCCCTTCAGCGACGGCGCCGCCCCCTGTCCCGCGGCCAGACCCGCCATCGTCAAAAGCGCCAGAGTGCGGACACACCAATCGTACATTCTCTTCATAAAATGTTTTCCTTGCGAAAATTGCGGAACGCGTCTACTGCATGGCCGGCATGCCCATCATCGAATCGAGCCCGCCGAGTCCTCCCGTCATACCCATTCCCGGCCCCATTCCTGCACTGCGTTGCGCATTGTCGGCCGCGCTCTTCAAGCGCTCCAGCAATCCGCCCGCATTGCCGAGAATGAGGAAGGCAGTCAGTTCGCCTGGCTGCTCTCCCACGGCCGCGGAGGCGATGATCGTCTCTCCTACCTGCAAATCGGTGAGTGCCGAAGCGGGCATCCGCTCCAGCATGGCGTTGATATCCGGGGTGCCGCCGGCAGGGCGCATCATGCCGGCCCCTGGCCCACCAGGCCCCCCCGGTCCGAATCCCGGCCCGGGCCCGCGCATGGCACCAGGGCCGGCGCCCATCGAAGGCATACGCTTGATCTGCGATTCCGGTTTTGTCTTCACAACAACCGGCTTGCCCGTAACCTCGTCTTTGAGGGCCATGACGCCCTTCTCCGCGTCGAGCGCAGTGATGGCGCCGGCCACAGATCGAAATGTGCCAAACAGAATCTTCTCCGCCTTGACGTGGGCGCCATCCGGACTGCGTTCGCCAAGGGCGCGCATCTGGTCGCCTTTCTTTACCTCGCCGAGGGTGCCGGGCTTGGCATCGGCGAAGCGCACCGAGTCTCGGGAATAGCGCAGGAAGCTCGCGGTCGCCGCATCGACGGTAACGGGCTTCATGCCCTGCTCACCGCGGACAAGCACGATGATCTCCCCGTTGTCCTTTACCTTGTCCACCAACCCCGCCACGCCACGCGCGGTCCATTCGCGCTTCAAATCGTCATTGCGTTTGGCGATCTCGCGGGCGCTCATCAACACCACGGACTCAGCCAGTACGACGTCTTTCAGGCGATAGCCACGCACCAGCACGCGGTCGCCTGCGGCCAGATCCGTCCAGTCGACAGCCTGCGCCTGGCTCATGTCGCGCGCGCCAGGGGCTACCTTCTGTACCTTGGCTTTGCCATCGAAAGCCACCGCGATGCTCTGCTTCTGATCGGTCACCAGCGAAAGTCCGTTCGGCTCTACGGCCTGAATTGTGCCCAGAGCCCGAACCGGTTCGGGGGCCTGGGCCATCAGCCCGGCCGACAACAACAAGACGGTAATCAGAATTCGGACGGTCATTCGTGTTCCTGTGGGTGAAGACGCAATTTTCCGCCCAGGGGTACCACAAAACCCGCGAACCTTTACCTTCTTAATGAAACCTTGTCATAGGGTTAACGTCGCTCGCGTTACGATGGCCGCATGGCCTTCGATGCGCGTTTGCGCAGCGTGTCCGCAGTCAGTTCGACCAACAGCCGCACGCCAGCCCCATGGACTTCACCGGCAGGCCCATGCAAGGGGTCATCTATATAGTGGAGACGGGGAAACTATCGGATGCCGAACTGCGGGGTTGGTTGGGGCGCGGGCTAACCTTTGTGCGCAGCCTGCCCGCCAAGTAATTCAACGGCATGGTACAGCACACCGGCTTTTTCGGCAAAGACACGGTCTGCCGTCACGAATCGTGCGCCGAGGCGGATCGCCATCGCAAGATACAGGCAATCCTGGATGGCGTGGCGCATTTCCACCGACAGTCGTCCCGCCTCAGCAAGATCGTCCAGGCTGGAGTATACGTGAACGACACCCTTCTTCAGCACTTCGGTCCACAGTTGCACGATCTCCTTAGCCTCGGCGGCGGTCAGTTCTCCGCGGCGAAAGCGGCGGGTGATGGCGCTCGCCACCTCGATGCGGATCAGGTCCGGCGCAACCAGTATGTCTTTTGTCCGAAGAAGCGCTTCCGCCGCATCCGAGAGGGGCTCGGGGAGAAACCACTTCACCGCCACGTTGGCGTCAACCAGAATCACCCGCGTTCCTCGCGCTCCTCACGAATGAGGTCCGTGCTGTCGCTGAACGTACCGTACTTAGCCCTCAAACTGGCCGTCAGTTCAGCAGCTTTGCCGGCAAACTCCAACTTGGGCTTCAAGGCAGCGTCGGTAAGCACTACTCTCAATTCTTCTTCCAAGCTGACACCCTCCTGTGCCGCGCGAGCTCTATGTGCGTCCAGAACCCAATCCGGCAACTTTCTGATCTTGACCGCTTCTGTCGATGCCATCAAGCTCAATATACCACGATAGTGGCATACGATGTCAAGACCCCATGGGGTCAAGCTTCAAGTTTTGGCCTTCTTGATTTCCTCGATCAGCGCTGGCACAACCTCAAACAGATCCCCAACAATCCCGATGTCCGCCACTTCAAAAATCGGGGCATTGGCGTCTTTGTTGATGGCGACAATGCATTTGGCGCCTTTCATCCCCACAAGATGCTGGATCGCGCCAGATATCCCTACTGCCATGTATAACTTAGGAGATACAGTTTGACCGGAACTTCCCACTTGGCGCTCCATCGGCAACCATCCGTTATCACATATCGGCCGGGAAGCAGCAATTTCGGCCCCCATTGTAGTGGCTAACTCCTCCACCAGACCAATGTTCTCTTTCTCCTTGATGCCACGCCCCACAGACACGATCAGCTCAGCCGAAGTCAAATCCACGGCCCGGGCCGATTCACGGAACGGGGCCTCCGGCTGTGAACGAACCACATCTGCTGCAATAGAGGGGGTTATCACTTCGATGGATGCCGCCCCTTCGACAACCTGCTCAGCCCGATACGCACCCGCCTGAATAGAAGCAAAGAAAGGCCCATCGCCATGCATCCGCACATCGCCGTTCAGCTTGCCCTGGAACAGAAGCCGCACGAACACCGGCTTTCCGTCTTCCACATTCACCCGCGTGACGTCGCTGACCAATACCTGAGAAAAACGTGTTGCCACCTTGGGGGCAAAGTCCCGCACCTGGTAAGTGTGCGGGAACAACACGACAGACGATCCGGCTTGCCGTACCACCGCCTCAACTGCCGCTGCAAAGGCATCAGGAGTGTAATCGGCCAGCGCAGCGGCCTCCACGGCAAACACCTTGTCGAGTTTCTTCCCAGACAACTCGCCAGCCAACGATTGTACCGATCCTCCCAGCACCGCAGCCGAACATCCCACGCCGAGTGCCGCGGCAACCTCCTGCCCCGCCGCCAGAGTTTCCAGCGACATGCGGTTCCACGCCCCGCCCCGCTGCTCCATGACCACCAATACGCTGCTCATATGACGCGCACCTCGAATTTCAGCTTTTCCGCGAGCTTCGCCGCCACTTCCTTAGCTGGCCCTTCGAGCAGCTGCGTCTGTTTCGATTTCTGTGGCAGGTAGATGCGTTCCACCGTAGCGGCCGCCGCGGGCACGCCGCCCAAATCGTTGGCGCTCAACTTCTTCACTTCTTTGGTTTT
This sequence comes from uncultured Acidobacteriota bacterium, assembly GCA_937952345.1. Taxonomy (GTDB): domain Bacteria; phylum Acidobacteriota; class Terriglobia; order Bryobacterales; family Bryobacteraceae; genus CADEFT01. The sequence continues at coordinate 3,169 of CALFYN010001016.1, read as the reverse complement.
CGCCTTCTTGATCCCCATCAAGGTGGCATAGCGCAACTTATTGATGCCCGATTGAATGGTAAGCACCGACGGCAGAGGCATCTCGATCCACTGGAACCAGCCATCTTCCAGTTCCCGTTTCACACGGATGCGCGTCCCATTCACTTCCACCTGCATGATGATCGTCGAATGACACCAGCCAAGCAGTTCGGCCAGCACAACTCCGGTCTGCCCTGCCCCGAGATCATCGGACTGCAACCCGGTCAGCACCAAATCGGCCTGCTCGGCAGCAACGGCTTTTGCCAGGAGTTTGGCAACGCCCAGTGTATCCAGCCCGTTGATGCCTTCTTCCTCGACATGGATGGCCCTGTCGGCGCCTTTGGCGAGCGCCTCGCGGATAGTCTGCCCGGCACGTTCCGGCCCAAGGCAAAGCACCACGACCTCGCCGCCATTCTTCTCTTTCAGTTGCAGCGCCTCTTCCAGAGCATAGGCGTCGGGTTCATTGATTTCATAAGAAAGATCGGCTTCCTGGATCCACTTCCCGTCGCCGGATACCTTCAGCGACGAATCGCGGGCCGGAACCTGCTTGATGGCCACAATGATTTTCATGAATTGACTCCTGCCGGGCGCGGCGCGATAGGCCGCCCCCCCGTGCCGTCATTACTTCGAATATCGCTTGAAAATGAGGCAACCGTTGGTGCCGCCAAAGCCGAACGAGTTGCTCAACGCATACTCGATCTTCATTGGACGCGCCACATTGGGAACATAATCGAGGTCGCAGCCCTCGCCAGGCGATTCCAGATTGATGGTCGGAGGCGCAATCTGGTCGCGTAGTGCCAGCACCGTGATGCCCGCTTCCAATCCCCCCGCGCCACCCAGCAGGTGGCCGGTCATCGATTTAGTGGAACTTACAGCCAGCTTGTAGGCATGCTGGCCGAACGTCCGCTTGATCGCCGTAGTCTCAATCCGGTCGCCGACCGGAGTGGAAGTGCCATGGGCGTTTACGTAATCGATTTGTTCTGGATGCAAGCCACCGTCGCGCAAGGCATTGCGCATCACACGATAGGCCCCCTCGCCATCTTCCGACGGCGAAGTGATGTGATAGGCATCAGCGCTCATGCCATAGCCCACCACTTCCGCATAGATCGGGGCATTGCGGCGCACCGCATGCTCCAGTTCCTCCAGAACAACAATACCGGCGCCCTCGCCAACGACGAATCCATCGCGGTCCTTGTCCCACGGCCGCGACGATCGCTCGGGCTCGTCATTGCGTACGGAAAGGGCTCGCATCGCCGCAAAGCCGCCGATTCCCATCGGAGTCACGCACGCTTCTGCTCCTCCGCAGATCATGACATCGGCGTCGCCGCGCTGAATGATCTTGTAGGAATCACCGATGGCGTGAGCACTGGTGGTACAGGCGGTTGCGGTGGCGGAGTTCGGCCCCTTGGCCCCGGTTCGAATCGACACATATCCGGATGCCAGATTGATGATCGTGGCTGGGATGAAGAAGGGAGAGATTCGGCTCGGCCCACGCTCCAGCAGCGTCCGGTGCTCGCGTTCGATCACCTCGAAACCGCCGATACCGCTGCCGATGTAGACCCCGGCCATTTCCGCATCTTCGGGGGCTATCTTCAGTTTTGCCATCTCCATGGCGAACTCGCTTCCCGCGATGCCCACCTGGATGAACCGCCCCATCTTTTTGACTTCTTTTTTATCGATCCAAACCAGAGGATCGAAGTCCCTCACTTCACCCGCGATTTGGCAGGCGAAATTGGTGCAGTCAAACTGGGTGATTCTGCGAATACCGCTCTTGCCGGCCCGCAGCGCGCTCCAGGTTTCTTCTGTTCCGATACCGAGCGCCGACACAAGACCGACGCCGGTCACTACCACTCTTCGTGACAAGCTGCTTCTTCCGCTTTCCTGATTCCAGAAACGAGGGTTACTTCTTCGACTTGTTTTCGATGTAGTCGATGGCGTCCTTCACCGTGCTGATCTTCTCGGCATCCTCGTCCGGGATATCGATATTGAACGCTTCCTCGAAAGCCATCACCAATTCCACGATGTCCAGCGAATCAGCGCCGAGGTCGTCGACGAACGAAGCGGTGGAATCCACCTGTGCCTCATCAACGCCCAACTGCTCGACGATAATCTGCTTCACCTTTGCTTCAATGGACATGTATCCTCCAGGGGTTACTCGCTCGATCATAGCGGCTGAACGGGCAGCGGCGCAAGCGCCTGCTCCATCAGACCGCACAAATCGCCTATTCTAGCCTAAATCGGGCGCCCCGCGCCGCAAATTATTCGAGTCGAATCCGGCGCCGGCTCAGCGTCGGCTCCACCCCCGGCGTTTCCGCCTTCGCCAACAGTTCCGTTTCCCCAGGCATGCCCGGAGCCGCCAGCCGCAAATTCCAGGTGTGTGCTCCCATTGCGGGTATTTCAAATGAGATAGAACGCGCATCCCCACCCCGGAACGCCAGTGTCAGCTTCCCCTGCCGCGGCGTGGGATCATCGTTCACCATCATCACGCTGTACGTGCGCAGTTCCCCAGCGCGCAACGTCTCGTTCCAGAAATTGATGTACAGGCCGAGTGGCCGGAAAGCTTCCCGCACCCAATCGGCGAAGTGCGGCTCCAACTCGAGCGTCTCCACATCGCGCCAGTGGTCCCCTGTCTTCACCCCCGGATACGAACAGGTCAGCCATGTGAAGTGCAGAACACCTGCAAAATTCCGGTGAGCCCGCCAGAACTCCGTCAATCCCGCCAGGTAATATGCATATGTTCGAAACCGCTCTTCGGGCCTCGCCGCCTTGCCCATCAGCTTCTCGTAGACAGCGTCCGTCAGTAACGTCGGCGTTCCGTCTCGATTCAGCCACAACCAGCCATATTCGTTCAGTATCACCGCATGCGCCGACGGATGGCCGGCGTTGGTCGTCTTCGCGCCGGTCATCTGCTGTAACTCCGTCATCGCGAATGTCCCTCCGCCACGGAGCCGCGAAAATAGATAGGGATGGTCCTCCACCGGATCGTCCGGACCCGATGGCACGGCATAGCCGTTGTCCCACGGCCGGTTCGACAGGTCCAGCTTCCGCACCGCCGGGATCACCTTTTCCCGCAGCAGGTCGGAGTCCGTCTCGTTGGACGCGTCCCAAATCGCCATCGAGGGATGATTCCAGTGATCGCGCATCCAGTCGC